>JBEKIX010000006.1:0-73147 GCA_050011535.1 Acidobacteriota bacterium | reverse complement strand
TGAGAAACGGCGCCGTGACTTCTCGCACGTGCGTGAGGGCGGACTCGAAACTGTACAATTCGGGATTGTCCCAGGGTGACACCCCTTCACGCCCCTGGTTGTAGAGGTAGTAGTCAGGCTGGTTCTGGCCGGTCCCTGTCATCACCTGGTAGGACCATCCCCAGTTGATGTTAAAGTCGAAATACAGGTCTGTGACGCCCGCACCCATGCCGATCGCGGCGAAGAGCCGCGACCGCGTGCCAATGAAGGCGACGCCTTCGCCGCCGTAGCTGTGCCCGTTGATCCCGATCCGTTTCGGATCGACGTAGCCCATCTCGATCACTTTCCTCGTGGCGGCCTCCACGCACTCGAGCATGTCGCTGTGCGACGCGCCGGTGCGGAAGTGGATGTCAGGCAGCATCGTAATGTAGCCTTCGCTCACGGCCTGAATCGGCGACGATCCCATGCTCGACAGATACGAAGGCGCGGAGTACCGGTTCAGGGTCTGTGAGTTCTTCTCGTAGAAATTCACAAGCATGGGCCGTTTTTCGCCCGTCTTGTAGTCGTCGGGGAGGGCCAGGACGCCCTGCAGCCGCAAGCCGTCCTTGTTTTTGAAGTCGAACAGGATGCGGTGACCCCACATATATTCCGCCTGCTGCGGATTGGCATCCGAAATCTTCTTCGAATCCTTGAAGTCAAGGCCGGAGACACGAAGATCGGGAAAATCCACGAACGTCTCGCGCGTAAAAAGGAACTTGTCCGCCTTTGCGGCTCTCGTGGGGTTACTGAAAAACGCGTCCTCATACACGAGTTCCTTGAGTTGTCCACCCGCGAGTTCGTAGAAGCCTGCCTTCTTGGTATATTCGCCGTAGGCCGACAGCGTGACGGGTTTTGACAGATCGATCGTCATGCGCTGGGCGGCGCCGCCTCCTCTTCCGCCTCCGCCACCAGGGCCTCCGGGAACGCCCGGAACGGCTTGGTCAGGCGGTTCGGTGCGCACGTATCGGAACCGAATCTCGTTTTTATCGCCCACGCCGTTCGTGAGATTTCGCGGCGCCGAGCCGTCAATTGGGAACAGCCACAAGTCGTACCGATGCTGAACCACGACTGCCTTGCCGTCTTTGGTGTAGCCCGCAATGCCATAAGAAGGCCGTGGGCCCGGATGGTCAAATTCCATATCGACGAAGCTCACGGGACTACCGCCACCGAGCGTCCGGTTGGTGCCTGCGTCGAGATCGTATGCCTGGAACTTGTTATCCTTCCAGTACAGGAAATAGTGGCCGTCGGGCGAGATGCCGTACGTGTGACTGCCCGTCGACGTGTTGATCAGCTGAGCTTTCAACATCAATGTGCGTTCGCCGGTAGTGGTGTTCACGCGATAGATGTCTGCGGCCGCCGGCTTGTAGTCGGAGATATACCCGCGCGTGTCGCGCCCGACCGCCCAACGGCCGTCGGCGGCAACGTCCAGTTCGCGCATCGTGGCGTCCGCAAGCTTTACGAATTTCGCCGCGGATACGTCGAAAGATTGGCGAAACGTGAAATTCCTGTCGGTATCCGCCCGCATCATCTGCAGCGACTGGATGCGCTCGTCCACCGTGTTCCACACGTCCAAATCCGCGGCTTCGTCGGTGCTTTTGCGTGGGCCTGTGGCGGGAGCGGCGACTTGCTCCTTCATGCCGAAGAAAACGCGTTTCTTGTCATCGCTCCACGAGAGGGTTGCGCGATCGCTCACGACCCAACCCTTCGGGAATCCGGCCGCCTTTGATGGATCGAGTGTCACAGGGGTCGGAGGCGCATCACCGAGCGCCGCCTGAACGTCCGGAAACGCAAGAAGAATGTTATCCCGTTCGCGCATCTTCTCGACATCGAGCCCCTTGAGCACGGCGAGCGCAGTGCCGTCCTCGCTCCACGTGAGCCGAGTGTAGTTCTTGGCGTCGGTGTCGATCGCATTCACGCGCCCGTTGCGCAGGTCAAGAACGAACAGACCGTTGCTGTCTTTCGCGGCGGCGTCCACCGTGTAGGCGAGGAGGTCACCTGCCTTGTTGAACGCGATATCGCCGACGCTGCCCAGGAGTTGGTATCGCCCGGTCGCGAGGTTATGCAAAATGACGTCGACGCCGCGCGGACCGGAAGGCGTGCTAGTGGCTTCGGCTGCCGCGCCTCCGCTGGCGGCGCCGCCGCCCGCTGCTCCACGGGCAGCGCCGGTCGCGCCCGCCGCGCCAGCTGCACGATGCCGCAGAATCAGATAGTTCGAGTTTGCGGAAAACGTGAAAGTTTCGATGTCCTGCCATGACTGGATAGCGCCGGTCGTGAGGTTGCGCAATTCGACATGCTGCGGGGGCGTCGGCGGAGTCGCATTCGTACCCCGCGCCTGGGCGCCCGGCGCACCGCCTTGTGCCTCGCCGGCAACCGGTGCTGTGCTGCCTGCACCGCCTGCCGAGGTCGTGGTACCCGCGCCGCCCACCGGCGTAGCTCCACGGCCACGACCGCCTCGGCCGCCCCGACCTCCGCTCGGATCGACGTGGTAGGCAACCCAGCGCGAGTCGGCGGAAAAGGTACCCCCGGTCGCGTTAGGGATCTCCAGGTCTTGGTTCGTCTCGAGGTTCAGCAGGTGCAGGACCGGTTTCGAATCTGCAGGGAGAGTGTTGGTAAACGACAGCCCGTAGACCACCCACTTGCCGTCGCCCGAAATCTCCTGGCCGCTGATGCTGCGCCACTTGGTGTAATCGTCGACCGTCAGGACTTTCTTGGCCGGGCTTTGTGCCTGTGTCGCCGTAAACACAAACGCCGAAGCAGACACGACAAAGAGCGCGAGGACGAGCGCAGGAAGCCCGAAGCGTCTATGGGATCGCGTAGCATGGTAATTCATGTAAAGCCTCCTATTGTGTGCCGCCGGTCGACCGACGAACACGGATATTACAACCGGGCCACGGAGCAAGCGGCAGGGCTCAGAGAAGCGGCGGTTGCCGGGGACCGGGGCCTTGCATTGTCATCACAGCCCAAGCCGTACATAGGGGTGAGTCATGTCGCGTAGCGCCCCGGCATCATCGTAATGGTGTTATGTCAATTGGTTCGCCTGCCCCAAATTGCCCCATCGAGCCATGGCGGCCCATTCTATAGCCATTCTCGGCGTCCGACAGTAAATTCTTGCGCAAGGCCGTGCGCGCGGCCATTGGCGCCTCCCGAATGCGCCTGTTTCGCCAGCTACTCACGGAAAGCGTTCTGCTCTGCCTATTGAGTGGGATTGCCGGCATGGTTATTGCGGTTTCGGCCAAGAACGCGATCATAGCCCTCGCGCCTGCGGATCTGCCAAGGATTGCCGCCTTGATTACAGCTTCTGCTGATGCGGCCCCGAATTAAAGGAAACCTGCAGGGGCCTCACGGTGTCAATATTGTTTGAGAAATGGAAGGAAAGGGGGTTGTGTCTCCCGCTCCTGTGGATGACTTTTCCGCGATTTAACGTTTAGGTTCTTTCTTAAAATGAGTAGATAGCAGTTCCTCAAAATCGAGGTGAAGCTCATCCCCGCGGGATACAACGGCAAGCTGAGCGAAAATGGAAAAACACTCACCGGCGAGTGGTCGCAGGGCGGCAAAGCATTCCCGATGGTGCTGACAAAGAAACAGTGACGCGGCAGTTGCGGATGATGGCGCCGCTCAAAAGTTTGAAATCTCCCAGATCGGCAAACTGCTGCGTCCCCTCGCCCGCCGGCGCCGCTGGCGCAGGCTGCTCCTGGGCTTGCGCGAACACCGGCGGCCCTCCATTTTGAGCCATTTTGCGTCTCTGGAGGTGGACCGGCTACTGCACATGCGGCGGAACGAGACTTGGTCGAGTAATATTCGACTCTACATAACAGAGTAATGCTAGCCCCGCTTGCTATCCACTTCGACCTGACCGGTCAGCTTCCGGCGCACGATGGCCCAACTCATCCCGATGGAGAGGAGCAGACTGAACGCCACAAGTCCCAGGTGCGAAAAGGCCGTGGTGCTGTGCGGTTGGTAGACACCCCCCTTGGCGATGAGCAGCCAGACAAGAGCGCCGAATATGCCCGCGATCACGATCGCGCCGCCGAGTCCGATCGACCGCCTCGTCGCCCGGATCACCACAACCCAACCCACGAGCAGGAGCAGAGCCACCAGGACCTTCAATGGTCCAATCGCCGGCGTGCCCGAGAAAAAGGGCGCGATGGCCCAATGATAGAACGATGGGCCCGACGGATTCCAGGTCCCGTAGACCAGAACGAAGGGGAGCACAATTCGACCGATGAGGCCGAGGAGGCTGAAGCGTTCACGTTCCATGGGGCACCAGAGAATTCTCCTTAACCTCCGAGAATTCCTAATACGTTAGCTTCCCGCGAATGATCCCGAAACCGATAATGGATCCAGACGAGCCATATTACTCCAGGACGAGCCGAAACGATTGTAATTTTCACATGCTTGCGGAGTTCGGCACGATCGGAGGGTGCCGCCAGCTCAGAAAAACACCCGTTTGCATATGTCGCGATCCGGTTCGGGAAGTCTTGGATAGGTAATGCGCGGCATCTCGATCTGTTGAAGTCCCATGCCTGTCCACGGAGCCGAGTGTCGCTCGCATGGCTTTACCAGTTGGGGCCATTTCGCCAGCTAGGCCGTGGTTCTGGTGGTGACGGAAGGTGCCGCACGGCCTGATTCCGCCTCAATCGTGCCCAGTCGAGACACCGCAGTGGCCAACGCGAAACCCATCACAAGGTCGAATGCAGCATGTATTACCTGACCCGGTATCAGGCTGTCTACGGTGACGAACAGGTAAGCGAGCTGAAGCCCTACGAAGCCCGTGCGCAGCATTGCTTTGGTGCCCTGATACGCGTGACCGATCGCAAACACGGCGGCCCCAACCACTATTGCAACCCAGACCGAGCCGGTTGCTGCCCGGAGCAGGTTCACGAGCCAGCCGCGGTACAGAAGTTCCTCGCAGACACCTGCTGTCAGACAGACAAACGCAAAAACCGCCATTTCCAGGCCAAAGGCTGGCGAGAACTTCCGCAGGCGGCCGACCGCAGCGGTGAGGGTTTGTGGCTGCGCGCGCCTGAACCGCCTCAGGATGATCACCGTCACCAAGGCCAGGATTACGAGCAGGCCGAACGTGACGGCGAATGTCAGACGCGCGTCTCCGAGGCGTTCTCCAACGTCGGCCAAGGAGAGTCCGTGCCGCCTGACCACCAGGAGCATTGCGGCAACGAGTGCCCATTGCCCGCATATGATCACGGCGTAGAAAACGAGTTTCTTTCGGATTGGAACGATCGGACCGGTGTGTCTCTGCAGGCGGCGAAAGCGCAGATAGCCGACCGTTGGGACAAGGACCGCAAGAGCGAACGTGAGAAGCCAGGCGTCCCACGAGGAAAGCAGCGCTTTCCATGTCATCAGCATTCTGAGATCCATCGTGGTCGGCATGGTTCCTTTGTGTCCTGACGCCTCGAGCACTCTTCCAGCACCGCTCACTTTATCATTTTCAACCGATCGGCTAATAGCAAGGACGAGCCGCGTCTTCCATCGAGGTCAAGGCCTCCGCTCGTCCGTCCCAATGCTGCTAACTTAAGCAAGAATTCAAGAAGACGCCACGAATCTCACAAATTCCACGAAATCTTCCATCTGTCGACCGGCTCTTCAGGGCCATTTTTGTGGAATTCGTGAAATTCGTGGCCGTCTGATTTCTGCTCGAGGATGAATCTCCCCTTAAGTTAACGGCATTGTGTCCGTCCTCATTCCACTTTACTGATTGTGTCAACTGATGTCGGCAGTGCGTGAGAATTGCAATTCTCTCAGCTGGTCCTGGAGTAATATGTCTCGTCCGGATCCATAATGGGTCTCGGGATCAATCGAGAAAGTCAACGTAACTGGATTCCCAAAAGCCGCTAATTTCACTTGTAAACCGTGGCTCTATATTTGCCGCCATGACTCGATACGACGCGATCCTGTTCGACCTGCTCACAGCGCTGCTCGATTCCTGGTCGCTTTGGAACCGCGTCGCGGGTGGCGAGGACGCTGGCCGCGCGTGGCGCGCCGAATACCTGCGTCTGACTTACGGCTGCGGGGCCTACCGGCCTTATGAAGATCTGGTTGCGGAGGCCGCGCTTGCCAGCGGACTCAGCGCATCACATGCCGCCCGGCTCGAAGCATCATGGGATGATTTGCGGCCCTGGGACGACGCTTGCGCGCTGCTGCGCGATCTCGCACCCGCATACAGGTTGGGGGTTGTGACCAACTGCTCGGAACGGCTCGGCCGGCGCGCCGCCGCGAGGCTGAAGGCACCCTTCGAATGCATCGTGACAGCCGAACGCGCCGGAAATTACAAACCCGACCCTGCGCCCTATCGCCTGGCGCTGCGCGAACTCGGACTGCCGACAGAACGCGTGTTGTTCGTCGCGGGCTCCGGATTCGACCTGTTCGGCACCGCGCGCATCGGACTCGCCACCCTCTGGCACAACCGCGCCGGACTCGCGGCGCCCGACGGCGCGCCCGCGCCTGTCGTGCAGGCGCGTAAGCTGCGTCCCATGGTCGACGACTTTCTCGCACTCCAAACGAGTCGCTAGTAAGAAACCGTGCAATCCTGCTTTGCGAGCGCGACAGAGAGCTGCGAACCGCCATGCCCAAGCCAACACCCTGATGGGCGCAGTTGGGATTGGCCACCAGCGAAGTTCCTTAGAACGAGAAAATGAGGCCGAAAACTGCGTGTAACCCTGTTTTATGGGGGTGTCTGAGAGGTATCGTCCTGGAAAGATTCAACTTACCGTGGTCCGACCCCGTTCAATGCGGAAGCGCATCAAGTAGGGACCCGATCAGGTCGTGGTCCGTCGAAGGCGGTAGTAGTGTATCGCTGCGGCTGCCTGAGACGGCGCCGTGCGGATGACCGGCCCTCGGCAGCGGACGTTCGAGGGTACCCCCCGTGTGGTCTTGGCCGGAAACAGGATCTGCATTTCAAGAAAAGTATCGACCGGCAGTTTCTCGGCGGTTTCAAATAGGACGCCGGAGCAGCTGATGTTGACAGTGGTGGTTTCGTTCCAGTCAGTCGTACCGCTCTGGCGATAGCGAAGCAGGGTCTGGATGGGGAAACGCCTGGACCGCGATTTGAGAGTCGGATCCTCCTGGGCGGCGTCGTTTGGCATAGCGCCAGGAACCTCTGTGCGGATTGTCGGCATGGTTATTGTGTCCTGCATCGGGAGTCTTGTTCCCTTATGTCGTGATAGGTCGGCAGCCCTATCCGGTTCGTTGCAAGAAATCGCCTCTAATTGAAAGCAATATCGACACCACAACGCCGGTTTTCCGGCCGGCAGGAAACACACAGTTAGATTCTATTGAATCCATTGGACTTTTCGCGGAGAAACCTCAGGCTAAAATCCTTTTTGTAAACGAGTCTTATCAACCGATTTGTACAGAAACCCGACAGTTTTTCCGAGATCCGGCCTTGTCTGTAGGCATTTCGTTGAATTTACAAGAGTTATCTCACAATTCGGATTTCCCGGCGTTTGTCCGGTTCCCCGACGGCAATGGTGGAATACGGAAGCAAATACATCTTCGAGAGGAATGGTGGCAAGGAAGAACGACCTGCGTGTTCTGCAATCCTTGCTATAACGGCCCTGGTCATTCTGCTTGGAGATCTAGTCAAGAGGTCGTAGGCCGGCGCGACTTTTCTTGTTTGGGGAGAGAATAATAAACAAGTGTGAGATCGTTGAAGGAATGAGGCAAGGCGGCGATGGAAGCCGGCCTTGCCCCATTGCCTCATTTCTTCACTTGACCACCAACGTCACGGTGCCTGCGGTACTGGTGACTCCGCCACTGCTGATCTTGTAGGTAAACGAATCGGCGCCCGCGAAATCCTTGTCCGGCGTATAGACGAAGCTGCCATCGGGCTTGAGTGTGACCTTGCCGTGCGTCGGGTTGGTGTCGATGGACCCTGTAGACGTCACGGCCGCCTGGCCCGCGGCCGCACCGGCGCCGAGCAATCCAGGCGCGGCGACGGCTAACGCTTTATTCTTCGCGGCCGCGAAGATGTGGCTCTCCGCTGACGGCCCCGCGTTCCCGCCGCGGCCGCCGGCGGCGCCACCGCCCCGGGCTGCCGGCAGCGCCGGCATCTCGTCGGGAGCGAAGCGCGGCATCATCTTGTCGCGGTTTGCGATATGGTAGACAACCGACGCCGTGATTACTGCGTCCTTCATCACATCGTCTGGAATGATCCGTTCGTAGGTATCGAGGTTGGTGTGGTGGGTGATGCTGTTGTACTCGATCGGGTCCTGCTGGGTGCCGATGCCCGGCAAGCCGCCGTTGTTGAACGACGTGCTGTCGGTGCCGCTGGTCACGCGGCTGACGGTCGTCACCGCGCCGTAAATGCCCCACTCCTCGAAAGGCTTGAAGAACTGCGCAAGGATGACGCCGGCTTCCGGAGGTCCAAAGATCGATGCGCCGCGGACGCGGCCCGTGCCTGAGTCAATGTTCCAGTAGGCGTCGAGCTTGGCCCACTCTTTCGTCGGCGCCTCGGCCGAGCCGAAGTGCTGCTTCACATAAGCGATCGATCCGAGCAGCCCTTCCTCTTCGCCGCCCCACAAGGCAACGCGGATGGTGCGACGTGGCTTGACGCCGACTGTCTCGAGAATCCGCGCGGCCTCCATCATGATCGCGCAGCCGATCGCGTTATCGGCCGCTCCCGTGGCCGTGTGCCAGGAGTCGAGGTGACCCCCGAGCATCACGACTTCATCCGCCTTGTCCGAGCCGGGAATCTCCGCAATCGTGTTGTACGACATCTTGCCTTCGGGATAGTAGTGGTTGACGATGTTGAACTCGACCGTGACCGCAGTGCCGTCGTCGATGATGCGCGAGATGCGTCCGTAGTCATCATTGCGCAGGATGACGCCGGGCACCTGGGTCGTGTGGTCGTAGCTCGGCGGATTCTGTCCGACGATGATGCCCTGGGCGCGCGCAGCGTCGTTGAGACGCAGCGCCGGCGGATTGTCGCGCAGGAACGTGGCGATGCGCTGGTTGACCTGCTGCGTCGTCAAACGGCCGTCGGCGGCCGGCGCTGCCCCGCCGCCACGGCCCCCGCCGCCCGGGAAGACGCCAAAGCCACGTCCGCGGGGCGCGTTGGGATCCGGCGGCATATAACGGGCCTTGGCGACATCGTCGGCAATCCGCTTCTGAGGTTCGGTGAAGTTAATCGGCACGTACGTCCAGTCGCCGACCATGACGATGCCCCCCTTTACGAGCGGTGCCTTATCGATCAGGTAGGTGTTTAACTCAGCCTCGGTTGGTCCGAGGTAGGTCGGACCCTGGGGACCGCCGGAACCCCCTCGGCCGCCGGCGGCCGGGGCCATTGGTTCGGCCGGCGCCATCGGGCCGTGCGGTGGGACAAGCTTCACCACAGGACCGGATACTGTTCCATTCGTCGACGGCGACCAGGCAACCACCTCGAACTTCAGGTTGGCCTTGACCGGCGAAGTGAGGAAGCCCGATGCGCGCTCGTTTAACCAGCCTTCGTGGCCCCAGTCCCACGGCTCGAGGTGAGCATTCGTCATGCCCCAGCTTTGCATCGTCTTGATTGCCCAGTTGGCCGCCGCTTCATGGCTGGGTGAGCCAGTCGGCCGCGGGCCGTAGACATCGGCCAACATGTGTTCGATCCACATGATCTTCGAATGTTCCATGCCCTCAGTGCGGATTTTCGCGTTGAGGTCAGCATCTAGCTTTTCAGGCGTGACAGTGTGCGGGACCCAGACGGTCAGCGACTGCGCCTGGCCCGGCGCGCCGCCCGGCGGGTTCTGAGCGGGTGGCTGCTGCGGCGCAGCCGAAACGGCGATGACGAGGACACATGCGAGCGTTAGCCCAAACATTTTGCGAGTCATGGTGCAATCCTCCGGAGAATCTTTAGTCTGCGATTCTAGCTCACTTATCCGTAAGTTAGGCATAAAATCGAGGTCGCGGACCAGCCTGCAAATCCTGGAAGGCATAACCGAAAAATCTGAGGATGGAGGCCATAATGGCAGGCAGACGGAGGCGGTGGCTCTGGTTACTTCTGTTGTTGGTTCTGATCCTGGGCACGCTTTGGCATTCAGAAAGGCAGCGAAATAATCAGCTCGCTCACCGAGTAGCGTCCTCCGCGGTTGAAAACAAGTTCGAGATTCCTCAGACGCGAGCCGATCTTTCCGTGCAGCCACAAAGAAGACCTTCCTATATATCCGTAAAGGAGGCGAGGCTCCAAGATTACGAAAGAAACGCAATGTTTGTCCTTATAGGGAAGGTGACATCGGAACAGGGCGGGCCGCTGCCTGGGGCGGTAGTCTCGTTGCACAGCTCGAAGGGGGAGTGGCCTAGATACGAATGGCCAACGCCTCTCATTTCCCAAACTTGCGATAACGAAGGACGATACACGATCCGTCTGAGATCACCCATGCATGCATATGTTCTAGTGCGCAAGGAAGGATTCACTCAGAAGGAAGCCCAGATCGACTTTGTGGTTCCGGAGACGATCGAAATGGATCATCGCCTCCTGCCGGCACCCGCGTGCGCTGAAGGATATGTTCTCGATCAAGCGGGGGCGCCAATCCCAGGTGCACGGGTCAGCCTGGCAATGGGAGATGTCGTTATGGCAACTCTGCATTCAACTTTTTCGCCGATTTTCACTACTGCCGATGTGACCGGCAAGTATCTTTTGCGCGGGCTGCCTGAAGGCAATGGAAACCTCTGGGTGTTTTCCGAAAGGCACTTGCCGGGCGACACAGCAATCAAGTTGAAGACCAAAGATTGCCAGCGTGTCGATTTTCACTTGGCAGAGGGGCTCCCGCTCTCATTTAGCGTAAAAAACGCTCGCGGAAAAGCTGTCCCTAGCCCAAGAGCTTTCGCGCCCGGTCACGCGTCCGATGAAGCCTACTTCGCTACGGGTGACGAGGAAGGAGTCGTGCAATTGGCCATTCCGCCAGACTTGGGCCCGTTCGATTGCACAGTCGATGCGGTGGGATACAAGAACAAAATCACGCGCGTGGATCCACAGGCTCCTCCATCGGTAATCGTCCTCGAAGACGCGGAGGTTTCCCCAAAAGAGGTTTTCAAAGGCCGAGTCGTTGACGAAACCGGCATGCCTGTGGAGGGTGCAAAACTGGATGGTGGCGGCGGAGTCGCAGGAACCGACAAAGACGGCAGATTTTCAATTGTCGGCTCTTCGGGAACACTCTCCGGGAGCAAGTTTAAAGTGTCGAAGCCCGGCTATATTCCGCAGGTGGTCATTCCAGGGTTCATCGAACAGCCGGGAGGCCGCCTTGACAGCGAGACACCCAATGCTGAGGTGATCATAAGTCTGAAGCGCGGCGAGGGTGGCATTTATGGGAGGGCGGTGGATGAAGCAGGCAAGCCGGTAAAGAGATTTCATATGATTTTGACAACGGAGACCTGGACCGTGTATCACCGTGATTTTGATAATGATGATGGCCTTTTCTCGGTCGTGGACGTTCCTGCCGGAATCTACGATATTTCCTTTACGTCACTCCCCATCAATGATCGAAAGCCTTTTCTTATTGAGAGGTTGCTGCTGAAGCGCATCGAGATTCGCAGGGGTTACTATTATGGAGAGATCGTAGCCCAATTATTACCCAATCGAGCTCAATAGTAACTGTTGCCTGGAAATCAGATGTTCGCAATAATCCGCCACTTGGTATCACCATGATAAGAACATCACAGATCTTTGCGCGAGTGCAGCGTGCAACTCACAGAGCAAGGCTTGGTGTGTTCTTGCTGGGCTGTGCTTACGCGATCGGGCTGATCGCCGGGATGGTCTCGGTCCATATAGGGCACCAAGGGAGTCTGGCCGTTCGGGATCGTATCGTTTCGAAAGCTCAGGCGTCCTCATCCATTCTTCGCTATTCGAACGGAGGACACCCAATCGCTGCGGCTTCTCTCGACTTCGGCGGCAATCTGCTGGGGGCCACACTGACGGCCGGCGCCGGATGGTACGCTCCTGCGCCTTTCCCCCTTGCCATTTACCGCGGCTGGATCGGTGGCATCGTATCCGTAGACGGCAACCACCGAAGTCGATTCAGAACGATGGAAGGTGGGTTCTACTATGGCTTGGTTGTGGCCCTCCAACTAGTTGGATACACGCTCTCCGGTGGGGCCGGGGTGAATCTGGGGCTCGCTCGCACCTGGTCAAGGCCTGAATACAAAAACTCTCGTTTACTAGGCGTTCCCGTTGAGGCCTTCCGAGATGCCGCCTACATATACGTTCTCGTTATTCCGATTTTTGGGTTTGCGTCCACACTTGAGTTTCTCTGGAATGTCTGAGTGCGCGATTCCATAAATAGGGCGGCGTATTTGTTAGGACGCGGATACACGCGGAAGAACGCGAATGGAGCGAGAACCGATCACAAGCATGATGATCGACTGCACGATGAAGTCTCCTCGGCCGCTATTCCCGCTTGTAGTCTCCTAGCTGAGCCATGGCTACTTGCATCTCGCGCAACCGCGCAATCACATCCGACGGCACGCCAGCTTCGCGCAGCTGATCGAGCGACCGGAAGACTCCGCGCGCGTCCCGCGCCGCGATGATCTTCCGCGCCATACGCAAATCCACTCCCGGCACGCTCATCCATTCCGCAACACTTGCCGTATTCAGGTTCATGGTTAGCGGCTCGCTCCGTTTCGTTCCCCAGACGGTAGGCGCAATCTTAAACGCCGTGTTTGCCACCCACAGCTCCGAACCGAGACTCGCGTCGAGCGCGATCTTTCGCTCCACCACCTGGGCGATGGTGGAATCTAGCAACGGGAACGGATGGTCTTGGCGAAAGGCGGCGATGTCACCGCGTGCACCTTCCGCGGCTGCATGCGCCAGCCCTGACGCCAGTTGCTGCGAAACTGTCGCGCCCCAGGTCGTCTCGATGAATATCGCGTAAATGCGTTTCGCCTCGTCCGGAAACAGCTTCGCGTACTGCTCGACCAGGTTGATCATCGGAGCCCGATTCCGTTCCGTGCTCCGCAACGTCTCCATTGCCGCAAACAGTTTCAGGTTGACGTTTTCGTATGGCGTGACGGCCTGCGCCGGCGCTTCGACAGGGCCCCCAAGAAACCGCTGATAGAACGACGGCTCGAGGTAATGCTTGCGCAGTTGATCGTCATTCACGATGCGATAGAACAACGTCGCGATAATACCCTCGCTCGCCATCATCTCCTGGCCATTCTTCAGTTCCGTGGGAAGAAAGGCGGTGGAGGTCTCCTGGTCGATGAACAGCCGGTACATGTCGGGGTGGGGATCGAGCGCAATCGCCGGCAGCGGCTTGCGATGAATGAACAGGTTGCGCTTGACGCCGTCGGTACGCAGTTGGCCATCGGCGGCGCTGAGCCAGAATAGCTCGAAGTCAGTAGCGCTGACTCCACTCATGAGCTTTCGCAGGTATGCGTTGGTGGTGGCGTCGCGTGCAAGCGGTTGAAAGTGCTCTGCGTAGCCCTCGTCGAATGCGGTCGGATAATCGGTCACGCTCATGCTCTGGTGCATCTTCCGCGACGGCCCGTTGCCCACACCTCCAGTGAGCGCTTTCAGGATGAGATGGCCCAGTTCGTGCGAAAAGATCTCCTCGAAGTCGCCCGTCTCAACGCTGTTCTGACTGACCACGAGATCGACATAGCCGGACAGCACGAGTTTGCGCGTTGCGGCGGCGTCCTCCAGCCAGAAGCCGAATCGTGCGAAACCTCCCTCCTCGGCCGACATCAACAGGTACATGGGCGCGGCGAGCCGTTCCTCGACTAGCGTGCGGGCCGTCTCGGGTCGTGCCGCAACCAGGTTACGCGCGTAGCGATCGAGTCGCAGCACCTGTTGCGCAAAGCTCTTGCCAAGTTCTGTCCGTATGTTCTCGACGAGTTTGCCGGCGGGCGCCGGGCGAAAAACCGGATACGCCCTGCCGTCGGGCGCGATGGCGGTCACGACAGTTTTCCCGGCGTCAAGAACAGGAATGAGGATTTCGCACGGCACCGTCGCCGGCAGTTGCGCGGCAGTGGCGAGCCCGGCTGATAGCAGCAGGACAGCAGCTATCTGGATTTTCATGGCTGGCTGGATGCTACACCCATATAGGGAGGGCGGGGCAGACAAATCTTCTCCTGGGAGACTGGGAAGACTGCGTGAGACTGGGGTCGGACCCAATGCTGTTAACTTAAGAGATAGACACCGCTCCTCCTGTTTTTGAGGAATTCCGGTTCAGGCTGCTGAGTGCGTGACGGCTTTTGCTGGGATTTTCTGCCCGGGCGGCGTTTCTCCAAGCCGCGGCTCTTTCTTCGATACTGCTGGCGATCACGGGTAGATTGACGATCTGGCTTGTTCCTCACCAGTTGTTGTGCACACGAGCGTACCAATTGGTCCCAGACAAAAGACCAGAGAAGAGTCGACCCGCCTGAGACTATGAGTTTCAGAAACAGCCGTGTTTCGGTGAGCGCCCGCGCAAAACTGAAGCTACTCATCGGTGCGCTCTTCGATTGACTGGCTTGGAGCATTGCGCAGCGAATCAGGCACAAGGTGATCATGTGCACGAGGAGTTCCTGGTGAAACGTCATAGGAGTATGGCAATGCCAGGAAGTGGCGCGCAACGAGTGCTTGAAATCCCGGTAGAAGGTCTCGATATCCCAGCGCATGTGATAGAGCTCGGCCAGTTCCGAGGCGGGATACAAAGACGGATCCAGAAGTGAGGTCACCAGCCGGCGCCGGCGAAAGCCGTTGCGGTAGACGAAGACCACCCTGACTTGGAGAGTTGCTCCATTATGGGAGTCGGTGATGCAGCAGAGATAGTCCCCAGGACCAAGACACCTGAGGACCTTGGGACGCATGTTCGCTGTTGCCGGAATGAGGAAGTGCGCTTTGCGGGCCAGTATCCGGAGGAGGGTTGCACAGTAATAGAAACCTGCATCCAAAAGGAGCAGGTCGTTTTTTCTGAGACTTTCGATGAGCTTGCGGATGAGCTTGTGTTCCGAGGTCGATGCCTTGCCGTAAACGAAACGCAGCGGGGCGCGACTAACCAGGCCGAACAAGCAGCAGAGTTCGACGGAAATCGCGCCTAATCCACGCTCGCCATTGTGCGCGCCGAATGCTTTCCAAAGGGATTTGGATTCAGGCAAGGCAAGTGTGATTTTATCGTTCTATGCGGTGCAGTATACTTGAAAAAGATGCGAACCCATTTCATTGCGGGCCTGATAGGCTGCTTGACGCTGCTGGCAGGTACAGCCAAATTGGAATATCGGGACGGCGGGATCATCCGCGGGCCAATAGATCAGCGGATGATCGCCCTGGTCTTCACCGGGCACGAGTTTGGCGAAGGCGGGGAAATCATCCTGCAACAGTTGAGCCGTCATCACGCCCATGCCTCGTTTTTTTTGACCGGCGATTTCCTGCGCAATCCGGACTTCACAAATCTAGTGCGGAAGATCGTCAAAAGCGGACACTACCTGGGACCGCACTCCGACAAACACCTGCTCTATTGTGCCTGGGAAACGGACAAGAAAACTCTGGTCACTCGGGACGAATTTCGCCGCGATCTCGAAAACAACCTGGCCACACTCGAGAAGTACGGCATAAGAAGGGATCGCATCCATTATTGGCTCCCGGCCTATGAGTGGTACAACTCGGAGATAGCACGCTGGAGCGCGGAATTGAATCTGCAACTCGTCAATTTTACTCCAGGAACGAGATCAAACGCCGATTACACAGAGGAAGCTGACAAAAACTTTGCTTCTTCCGAGGCTATTCTAAAGAGCATTCTGGATAAGGAACGGTCGGATCCGAATGGATTGAACGGTTTCATCCTGCTTCTGCATATCGGTGCCGGGCCGGGGCGCAAAGACAAGATGCACGAACGGCTGGGCGGATTGCTTGATGCCCTGGCTTCGAGGCAATACAGGTTCGTGCGCGTGGACGAGTTGTTGCGGCAGTAATTACCGCTGGGCGGCAAAGAGCGCCAGCAGCAAAATCGCGGAGGCGGTGCCGTCCATGGTGGGTTCATTGCTGGAGTAGTCGGCCATGTCGTCGTGATAGACCGCCTGTTCGCACTGGAATGGAGCGAATGCATCCTGGCGCGAGAGCGTGACCCCTTTCAAGCTCTTGAAAATGGTCTCTGCGACGGGTCCATCCACCAGCCCGCCCCGGATCGAACGGCCCGTCAGGTTAGTCGTGGGCAGATGCGGATCCCGCGGAAAGATCCCCGGGTCCGGGATCCCTGTAAACATCGATGTCCCCCACGGGTTGCGACCGAACAACCAGTCCAGTTGAGCCCGAACGAACGAGCGGTAGGTCGCGTCTCTGGTCATGGCCTCATAGAGATAGCCCTGGGTTGCCAAGGCCACGACCAGGTTGTTGGAGCACCAGATGAAGGGTACACCGATCTGGTAGGGATTCTGCACGCCCTTGCGGCGGCAGCTTTCGAGGCCGTCCCGATAGTATCCGGCAAGTATCTTTTGAAAAGCTTTGTCCACCTGATCGTAGAGCGCGTAGTGGCCAAGGTTCATGAAAGGATAGAACTGGTAGTGAGCGGCTGTATCGCGTCCCATCCACGAGGTGGCGCCGATAATCTGCGCGTAGCGTTTTGCGTCTTCAAGGTATGATTTCTCTCCCGTGGTGCGATACAACTCCGCGGCGCCCCATTCCATGTCATCGGCCCAGGTATCCTCGTTGTAACGATAGGGCGAGCCATAGGAGTTTCCCTGCTGAACACCTTCATGGGTTTTCCCCAGGCGGTAGACTTCAACGCCGGCACGCAGGCAGCGCTCGGCATAGGGCTTCATCCTGCGATCGCTCTTCCAAATCTGGTGGGCGAGTGCCATGGCTGCGGCATAGCGTCCCGCCAGATTGGCGATCCCGGTTGACTCGCTCTTGTAGCGGCCCAGGCCCTGAGGCTTGCCTGTCGCGAAATAAGCCACTCGATAGCTGCCTGGTCCCCAGCCATAGTCGCTCGTGTCTTTTGGAGGCAAGCGCCAACCGATGTGGTCGCGGTCATCGCCAACCTGGTGGTAAAGTTGATCCGGCGCCGGATGCAGCTTCAGCATCCAATCCAGGCCCCAGCGCGCCTCGTCGAGAACATCGGGGATCCCATTCGCTGCCGGCTGGCCCCATTGGTCGGTTCTGTCGCCGAAGACTCGCGGCGCCAGTTTGTAGGCCAGCAGCATCTGGGCGGTGGCATTGCTCGCGGTCAGCAAGTATTTCAATTGATCGCCGGCATCGTGCCAGCCGCCGCGGGCATCAAGATAACTGCCGTCCGGCAACGGTCCATCGGCGGTGCGGCTGTCGAAGGGATGGCACACGGCATCGAGAAACGGGTTATAACCGCAACGCTGCTGCCTCATGAATTCCAGCAGCTGGTCGGGAAGCATCTCGTAAGCCGGCGTGTCAATCGTAAATTGTGAAGACTCAGCACCAGTTTGCTCCAACCTGAGAAAGTATCTCCCCGGCTTCTTATATGGGCTGAAATCGAGTTCAGCATGATGACGGAAGGTCCCCCATACTTGAGATTGCGGTTCGCTCAACTTTCCCGCAAATGCCGTCTGCCCACTTCCGGCTTCAATCAGGAAGAAGGCTCCTGCGAGGGGCGCCGTGCTGAAAGAGATGGCAGATTTCGCGCCGGTAGGCTGATATCCCGCCTGATTGAGGCGGATGAATGTTTCTGGCCGCTGTGCGGGTGGCGCGAGTTTCGGACTCACCAGAAGACATGCGAATAAGGCGAGGATCGGTGATATCGGGAAACCTCTGTTCATTTTCATCTGCCCATCCCTTTACCGCCAGGAAATCGGCGTAGAAAATCCGAGCACGATTTCAGTCGTCAGGAAAGCGCTTGGTCAAGTGAGGAACAGAATAGCATCGGTTGCGACAATATTCATCCGCGGCATTTTTCATTTCTTTTCATATAATCTTTCAATATTCTTACCTCACACTGACGCAGCGCCCGAGAATGGTAACTGTTGAGCTTTTTTTAAACCAGATCGCATGACTGAAAGGCAAAGGAAACCGCAAAGACTCAAAGAACTCAAAGAATCTCCAAGAGGCATCGGCTTCTGTGGCCCGATAAGGGCCGACGCCTTCCGATTCGACAAGGCTTCCTTGGAGGTTCTTCGAGCTCTTTGAGCTTTTGAGGTTGGTTCAGTCATTATGTCGTTGACGACAAATCTTTGTCGCTGCAGCTAAACAGTTACGAAAGATGGTATCGGATTTCTCGACGCTATCTCTTCTCCTCCTCATCAGGGGAAAGGCCCACTCATGAACCGACGCGAAGCGATCAGACTCTTCGGAGCCACCCTTGCCGCCATGCCGCTCTCCAATTTGCCTGCTCTCGAATTGTTCGAATACAAGATTGCCGAATTCGACAACGATCTGCTGAAGCAGCTCGATCGTTTAAAGTCCGAACCCGCGTGTCGATGCGAGGTACGCATGGAACGTGGCGGTGCCCGCTTGTATCTCAACGGAAAGGAAGAGTACCCGTTGCTCGCCGTCAGCTCGAGCCTGCTTCACACAGCGCCAAGCTACCGAAAAGCAGGCCTTCGATTCCTGCATCCGCTCATCGGACTTGAGGACGGCTGGACCGGACCGGCGCAATACGACTGGACCAGGCTTGATAAGTACTTCGCGAAACTCCTGGAGCTGGTACCCGATGCGTTCTTCCTGCCCCGCCTGCATCCCTATGCTCCCGTATGGTGGAAGGAGGCGCATCCCGAGGAGCTGGTAAAGTGCGGGCTTCCAATCGACGCCGGCCAGTACAAGGCAGCCGCGCAAGTCATTGAAGGCGGGTTTAACTGGACGGCGTTGTTCGATCCCTATGCGGCCTCATTTGCGTCGGAGGTCTATAAAAAAGAGACCGTCGCGATGCTGCGAGATTTTCTGAGGCATATGGAGGCGTCGCCACTCAGAAGCAGGATGATGGGCTACCAAATCTCCGGCATGCACACGGGAGAATGGCATTATATCGGATGCCGATGGATGCCTGATTACAGCGCGCCGATGGAAAAAATTGCCGGACCGATTCCGTCGGTGGAGCGTCGGATAAACAGAGGGGGACCGCTGATGCGCGATCCTGAAAGGGATCGCGACGTCATCGAATTTCAGCGTCGCTACCACAAGAATACCGCCGACACCGTTGCTTCGTTTGCGAAGGTCATTAAAGAAGAGACCGGACGGCGTGCCATCTGCGGCACGTTCTTTTGCTACGTGCTGGAGAACGTGATGATCCAGGAGGCGGGCCATCTTGTGCCCGAGCCCGTGCTCACGTCGCCTGACATCGATTACATCGCGACGCCGTACACCTACCAGCGCAGCAACGTGCCGGGCTACCAGGTCTGGGATAGCGATGTGATTGACGACGCGGGCAACTGGCTTGGCCGCGCGCGCGGCGTTGGAGGAGACGGCGCCTACAGAGTCCTGAGTGAATCGATACGCCGGAATAACAAGATGTTCATCTCCGAAATGGATCCGAGCACCTACCTCGAGCCCACGCGGAGGAGTGAGGGGGGCTCGGGATCCGACACAGTCGAAGGGACGCTCAAAATTCTTCAGCGCGATCTCGGACAGGTCTTTGCCACGGGGCATGCCGGCTGGTTGTTTGATTTCGGCCACCTCAGTCCCCCTTTCAAGGCCAACAAGTGCTGGTTTGATGATCCGCCGATGACAAGAGTGATCAAATCGTGTGTGGAACTCGGTACTGCATATCGGCCGAAACTCGACATCAGCCCGGTGTCCCAGATCGCTGCCGTGTACGAGCCAAAGTCGTGGCTTGCCACGCGGCACTGGTGGGCGGAGGAACCCTGGGAGAATTTTGGAATTGTGATCAGCGATTTCTTCGGCCACTGGATGGTCAACTCCCAGGCGCGGACAATTCATCGTGTTGGCGCACCAACGGACTTCCTCTACAGGTTTGATCTGAAGTCCGATGACCGATCACGCTTCAAACTTTTTCTTATGGTAAACACTTTCTTCCTGACCCAGGAAGAAGTCCAACAACTTCAACTCCTATTTAACGGGAGCGGCGCCACAGTGGTCTGGTTCTATGCGCCGGGCTACATCGGTCCAGAACGCTTCGAGCCTAAACAGATGGAGACGCTGACCGGCTTTTCTTTTGAGCGCTTTGACGAGCCCGCTCCGATGATGATTCGATGTTTGATTGATGACTCCGGCACGAAGTTCTTCCGGGAGTTCGGTGTGAAGAAACCTCACTACCCGCGATTCGCTTTGGTGGAGGGAAAGGACGAAGGAATTCGCGTGCACGGCCGATGGGCCGATAACAGTAAAATCGCTTTTGCGAGCCGTGAGCACAATGGCTTCACTTCGTACTATGCTGGCGTGGGTCCCCTGCCGGTGGAATTACTTCGATGGATCGCGACCAAAGCGGGAGTAAGAATGTGGAGTTCAAAGCCGGACAATGTCCGCGCGTCGCAAGGGGCGGCGATGGTCGTCGCGTCCGACAGTGGAGAGAGGGTCGTTCGTTTCCCTCAACCCATGGCTGCTGCCGAAGGGGGAGCTGCGAAGAAGGAGCATCATCTCACGATGGAGTTTGGAGAGGTAAGGCTCTTTTTGAGGAAGAGGTAAAAAGGAGTCTGGGGTCCGACCCTCCCGCGGAATCGTGCAGAATTTCGATGATACGGCGCTTGTCCCTGAAACTACTACTTGCGGTAGTCCAGGGGCGGCTTGCGATCGCCGATGATGGGCTTGTAGACGACATTGCCGCGGCGCTGCTCAAATTCGGCGCGCGCTTTCTGAATGTGCACCGGGTCGGTGAACAGATCGACGCCGGTCAGCGCCATGGTCTTAGCAGCAAGCATCATCCCCTTGATCCCGATCGTCATGCCGCCACATGCCGTCGCCTGCCAAGTGTGCGCGGATGTGCCGGGCACCCAGGTCGCCGTTGTAAGTCCGATGGTAGGCACGTTCCAACTCACGTCGCCCAGGTCTGTGGATGCCGGGGTGATGGTCGAGCTCTGAGGCTGGATCTTCTCTTCGGATCCCAACGGCAGCGCCGGCCCGAGCATCGTCCGCCGCAGCGCCTCGGCAAATTTGCGCTCATCGTCCGTGTATTTGATGCCGCCGAGTCGCTGTAGGTTTTTGTATTGCAGCCCTGCCAGATAAGCATTGGGCAGGATGTTGTAATCGCCTCCCATAATCTCCAGATCCGTCGTGGTTCCCGTCCCAAGCGCCGCTCCCTTGGCGGCGTCGGTGATCCGTTGCCAGATTCCATTGAGCACCTGCATGTCGGGATGCCGCGCTATGTAGTAAACTTCGGCAAAATCAGGCACGACGTTCGGTGCCGCGCCCCCGTTCGTGATGATGTATTGAATGCGTGTCTCCTGGGGAACATTCTCGCGCATAAGATTAACCATCATATCCATCGCTTCTACGGCATGGAGCGCCGAGCGCCCCTTGTCAGGCGCAGCTGCGGCATGGGCAGCAATGCCATGAAACCTGAATTTGGCGCTGATGTTGGCGAGGTTGCTCGAGGCGCTTGCCTGGTTGCTGTCGCCCGGGTGCCAGGAAACGGCTACGTCTACATCCTTGAACAGGCCGGCCCGGACCATGTATATCTTGCCTTCGCCTCCCTCTTCGGCAGGCGTCCCGTAGAAGCGCACGGTGCCGTCGCGATGCGCGGATGCCATCCAGTCCTTCACCCCAATGGCTGCAGCCATTGCCGCGGTCCCGAGCAGGTTGTGTCCGCAGCCGTGGCCCGGGGCGCCCGCTGCGACGGGTTTCTTCTCAGGTTGGGCCTCCTGGGAGAGCCCAGGCAGAGCGTCGTACTCACCGATAAAAGCGACGATTGGCCTGCCGCTGCCATAGCTCGCGACAAATGCCGTAGGAATGTCGGCAACGCCCTTTTGCACTGTAAAACCAGCCTCGGCCAACCTGGCCTCAAGCAGAGCACTGCTCTTCGTTTCCTGGTACCCGGTTTCGGCAAATTTCCAGATTTGCAGCGCCACATCGGCATAAGCTTGCCGCTTGGCTTCAATCCCTTCGATAACCTGTGCCCCGGGATCCGGTCGTTGCGCGGTTGCGCTCAAAGTTAGCGGCAGGATGGAAAACAGGAAAAATGCGACTCGTTTCATGTTCATCTCTGTTCTCTCGAAATGAGGTTGGATGTCAGATTGCGGCTCTGGAAAGATCCCTTGGAGTCTCCGCGTTTCGCTGGTTCGGCGTCATGTGTCCGGGCAAATGAATTTGCCAAACCGCAGGTGTTTGCTGAAAAAGTCCGTTGACGTACGATGCGACCAATGTCGCCAGGCCGTTGACGTCGACATGTTCGAAACACAGCACATTTTTACATGTCTTAAACATCTTGTTGAGACACGTAATGTTGCGGCAGCGACTTCCCGCCTGATAGCACCAGGATGGCGCATCCTGATTCGAAGGGAGGAAGCCCGACTGAAACGAGTCGTAGCCCGACATGCGAGGCATCGTCGCGCCGAAAAAGGACAAGACCGCTGTTCGGTTCCGGAACTGATGGTTCCCGGTACGAGAGTATCTTCGCGACGCAGCCAGATGTAAAGGACCGGTGTCGCCGCTCACAAACACGTCGGCAAAATCAATGAGAGCCGAGTAGACTTCGAGGCGCATGCTCTTTGGAATGATGCGGATCTTGGAGCGAAGCTCTGATGGAACTGAATCAAGCAATCTGGCCCCTATGCCGGCCTCGGTGTTACCTTCCCCCAGCAGGATTCTGGTTTCGTCGATTGTATCCCCGGCGATCTGCTGAAGTAGTGCGGCTTGGTTCACGAACGGCATCATATTGTATTTGCAGGCGCTATCCGGATTGTACATGATAATTGGTATACGAGGTGACAACCCTGCGTCCCTGTAAAATGCCGAGGCATTTTCTATAGCATCATCGGAGTACGTTGTCCGGACACCCCTGAAGGAATCCTCCCGGACCGGTTTCGCCACCATCGAAAGCACTCCACGAACAAACAGATACTCCTGATAACTAAAGTGGTTGATGAGGTTGGGATCGTTCTCGTTGCGCAGGATCGTGGCGCTATGGGACAGCAAACTGACAGACGGTTGCCGGGAATCAACCAGATGCTTATGCCTCATGAAGGGGCACAGCATCAGACACAAGTCATACCGGCCCTTCCGGATGATTTCCTGGAGAGTCCCGATCTCAGTTGAGGATGGGAATCGGTCGTTAGAGAATAATGGTAAGATCCGGGCTGCATCGGGATTCCCCTCGATGATCGGGGCTACCATCTTGTTTATCGCATAATCGATCTCGGCATCTGGGAAAAAGTCGTGTATGGCTGTGAGTGTTGACTGGGCCAGTGCCGCATCTCCGATATGGATGTCCGGCACGACGAGGAAGCGCCGGAACTCCTTCACTCTTTTCATGACTTTCCGGTTGTACCGATCGAACATTGCCGACAACGCAGGACTCCCGCCGATCCCGCGAAACGTCGCATCCAGTGCTCGCGCTCCAAACACCGGAAATATCTCGGTGAGGCGGCTGGTTCCACCAAAGATTATCTCCTGCACCCTGGTATTCATGTTTTTCTAAATATTACAGCGACTCAGGGGGTTTCTGCAAAACATAGTCGAAGCAAGGCATTTGGTCTCATGCGCACTATACAATTCGTAAAGGTTTGCGGGTTCCTCGTTTTTCTCACCATTTCGGACATTCTCTGTGACGAGCAGGATGCGTGGCCCAGGAGAGTGAATAGTACCGCGAAGGCAGTTATGCTTGTCTTGCTTCTCCTTCCAATCCTGCGAGACTTCCGAGCAAGATGGAGTGCCAAGAGAGTTTTTGCGATTTTGGGGCTTTCGGCAAGTTGTTGAGTTTATTGGTGAGCCGTGTAGGAATCGAACCTACAACCTACTGATTAAGAGTCAGTTGCTCTGCCAATTGAGCTAACGGCCCACCCTGCTGGACTGGTGCGTTACAGCGGCCATTAGGGTAACACGATCACGTTTGATTGAAAAGGCACTTTCAGCCGCCAAGCGTGCAAAAGTCTTTTGCCGCTTCATCCGAAGACGTGGCTGGGCCCTTTGATCTCCAGGACTCAGATGGATCGCGTCCTCGGCTATGTCCAAATCGGAAAGAACGAAGGAGCGCGGCCCGTCCTGGAGGGAGGACGCGCGGTCGAACGTGGTTTCTTTGTAGGACCGACCGTTTTCGATGGCGCATTCCCAGGTAAGGTCAGTCTGGGTGAACCTCGATTGAACGTTGCCCCCGGGCTGTAGCTGTTTCGCCCTTGCGAGGCTTGTCACTGTCTGCATCGAAGCTGGCTGTGCGTTTGGCTTGACAGGCATCGCAACGGCACTATACTACTCCGTTGCCGCGGCCGACGGCAGGATTTATGCGCGCGGCGTTTCCGGCATCCTAATTCATTTCATCCTACGAATGCTCGATCCTTCGGCCGTTGCGGGAATCGAGGAGGAGATTTATCGGTGAGAAGAGAGATCAGGAAGATCATGGTCACCGGCGCCCTGGGGCAGATTGGATCGGAGCTCATCATCGCTCTCCGCGGGAAGTACGGGACGGAGAACGTCATCGCCACGGATTGCCGCCCGCAGCCGCTCGACAAGCAAAAAGCGGGTGACCCGTTTCGCACAGTCGACGTCATGGACATTGAAGCGCTTGATCAAGTGATCCGCCAATACGACATAGATACCGTTTTCCACCTGGCTGCAATTCTCTCAGCCTCCGGAGAAAAGAAGCCCCACCTGTGCTGGCAGGTGAACATGGACGGCACTCTCAACATTCTCGAACTGGGAGTACGCCGTAAGATGGCACGCATCATCATCCCCAGTTCCATCGCCGTCTGGGGAAAAGGCGCACCCTCGGAAAACACCCCGCAAGATTCCATTCTGCGGCCTTCGACGATGTACGGTATCACCAAGGTGTGCGGAGAGCTGCTCGCGGATTACTATGTGGAACACTTCGGATTGGACGTGCGCGGCCTGCGCTACCCGGGGCTCATCTCCTACGAAACACCGCCGGGCGGGGGCACCACCGATTACGCAGTCGCGATCTTTTATGACGCGGTCGCAAAAGGGAAATATGCCTGCTTCGTCAAAGAGAACACGGTCCTCCCGATGATGTATATGCCGGATGCAATCCGCGGCACCATCCAGCTCGCCGAAGCTGATTTTTCCCGGCTCCGGCACCACTCCAATTACAATCTCGCGGCTATGAGCTTCAGCGCCGGCGAGCTGGCTCGCTGCATCCAGAAGCACCTGCCGCGCTTCGAAGTGAGTTACGCACCTGATTATCACCAAGCGATCGCGGACTCATGGCCTCGTTCCATCGACGACTCCGCGGCCCGTGAGGACTGGGGATGGAAACCACAGTGGGACATGGAAGCCATGACGCAAGACATGCTCTCGCACCTACAGGCGCGCCTCGCGTAGTTTAGCTTTTTTGAGAACCGGATCGCATGACCGGACGCCAACGCGAACCTCCAAGGCTCAAAGTACTCAAAGAGCCTCCAAGAGGGGTCGGATTCCGATCCGATCAGCTTCCTTGGAGGCTCTTCGCGTTTTTTGAGCCTTGGAGGTTGGTTCTGTCTCTATTCCGGGGACACCAAATCCTTGTTGCTGCGGCTAAAAATTACTTCTTCGCCGTCATGATCGGCTTCATGCCTCGCGCTTTTTCAAAAAGTTCCTGCCGTTCCTGAACGGTGATCGGTTGGAAATCCTCGGCCAGATCGAGAGCCATACGAACCAAGCGCTCATCTCCGGGAGGCAGGAGAGCGCATATCTCCTCCGACAAAGTGAAGCGAAGGGCCAGCCGCGCCATCGCTGGATCTTCGAGCGGCCGATACCAGCAATTTGGATATTTGCGGAGCTCTCCCGGGCGCCATGGAGACCACGACAGCGACTTGATCGCCAGGCAAGTTACTCCGCGCGCCCGCGCCTTCTCCACGACCTGAGGCCCGAAGTTTCCTCGTGCATAGCAAACGAAATTGACAGGAAAGAGGATGGAGTCAAAGGCAAAGAGATCCAGAAGAGTCAGCGCAACCGGCACCGAATGAGAGGAGAAACCCAGAAAACGGACCAATCCCTGATCCCTGGCGCGCAGGACGGCCTCCGCTGCCCCGTCAGGAGCGAGGATTCTGCGCACGTCTTCCGCTTTATTGACGGCATGAAACTGGAAGAGGTCGATGTGGCCGCGGCGCAGACGGCGCAGTGACTGCTCGAGGTCGAGGCGGGCATCCTCCGCGCTGCGTTTGAGGGTCTTGCTTGCGAGGAATACGGTGTCCCGGTGGGATCCGAGTGCGGCACCGAGCATCTCTTCGGCTGAACCGTCGCCGTAGGAGGGGGCAACATCGAAGTAGTTCACACCGCGCGCTATGGCGTGGGCAACCAGGCGATTTGCATGATCCCTGCTCATCCCTGCCAGAGCCATGCCGCCCAGTCCGATGATGGAGAGGCTTACGCCTTTTCCGTAAGGGCGCCTCGGCAATGGGCCAGACCCCGAACACCCGCGTTCAGCGTGAGAAGATCGGCGTTCGAGACCTGACTCCATTTTGCGTAGACAAACTCCCCGCCTGAGATCCTTTGCCGGCGATTGTGATCGTTACGGTTAGAGGGAGACTCGGCGGAAAACAAATGATGGCGGGGCTCGTCTTTTCCAGGCGAGTCCCCTTAGAGTTTCACGACTTCCTGCGCCTGCAGACCCTTGGGGCCTTTCGCAACAACGAATTCGACCTGGTCGCCTTCGCTGAGTGATTTGAATCCGGAGGCCTGGATTGCAGAGTGATGGACGAAGACGTCATCGCCGGATGCTCGTTTGATGAAACCATAGCCCTTTTCGTTGTTGAACCACTTGACAGTGCCCTGTTCTTTCATTTTTCCTCTGTATGATACTTGTGCCTGCTTATTGCGTTCCTGCGCCAGCAGGGGTGTTGTCGGATCTCCTTCCCTAATTATTGGCGCTCGTACGCGGGATCCAGACGGCAAACGCCACGCCCAAGCCAAGAGTCTGCGGTGGCGCTTGGAACGCAAAAGCAAACACCGGATGGGGCGATCCGAATATACAGATAAGAAAATCATTATTCAACAGGATTGTTTTACGATCTCGACGCGGGAATCTGCCGGGGAGGTCCGGTGCGAAATCGCCCATGCATGACGATTCGTCTACGGCAGTGACTGTAAGAGACTAGGGGTTTTGCCAGTATTCCGGGGTGTTTTCCCTGATTGCGATAAGACTCAAAGACGTGGTACTGGATAGACGACGTACAGGTGCATCTCGTCGTCGGACATCCGCAGCTAAGGCAGGCACGCTGCAACGATCGTTGATGGAGAAACTCCAGTGGCAGGAACAGAAATCAAGGTGCTGTTGGTCGACGACAGCGTGCATTTTCTGGAATTGGAGTCGCGCTTCCTTGCCCTGCAACCCGAATTCACAATCGTGGGTAGTGCCACGTCGGGAGAGCGCGCCATCGCCCAGGTGGATAATCTCCATCCGGATCTGGTCCTGATGGACCTGACGTTGCCGGGCATGAGCGGCTTGCAGGCCACGAGCCAAATCAAGAAGCAGCCTAACCCGCCGCGCGTCATCATCCTCACTCTGCACGATCAGCGTGCCTATCGCGCCATGTCCGAGATGGTCGGCGCCGATGGATTCATCACGAAGGACAAATTCGGCGAGCCGCTGATTCAAATGATCCACGGTTTATTCGACGCCGCTGGAGCGCCTCCCACCCAGTAGGTTCTGCCCGACACGGCTCCCTGATTCCGCGGCGGAGCGCCGGCCCGTTCAGGGCCGCAGATGCCGGCGCCTCTTCGAGATTCTTGAGGTTTGTCCTGCCTTTGGATCATACGATCCGAATCTCAGAAAAACGCCAAACAATTACCTGATTCCCGGGACGAATGAGTGGAAAGCCCGTGACGGCCAATCCCAGCTTGCATTAGTATAGTTGTGTACGTCGAAGCGCAGGTCTGCACCGGGCCTTCGATGTGACCTTCATGCAGCCGTTTCGTGGGATTGGCCATTGAATCTCTCGCTAAAGAAGCTGACTCCAACAAACCGGCGTCTCGCCATTGCCCTGGGCTGTTATGCCGGCCTCGCGTTGATTGGGGCGGTTGCGTTGGACGGAATTCTACGCGGCGCAGTCCTGTGTTTCCTGGCCATACTTGCCGTCAAGACAGTGATCCACGCGAAAAAGGACGAAGAGATGCCTTAGGGGCTGTCACGGAATCACGACCGGCCCGGCACGCAGCTCCATCTTCCCCACTTGCGAACACGTAAGTGTCCAGACAGCAAACGCGCGCCAGCCCGCGGCCAGGAGATTCACAACATGAAGTGTGCACACCGACAGGATTAGACCGACCGCGGCACACAGAAGTGCTCCCTGTGCACTGGAAATGCGCCAAGCCAGAATGTGAAGCGGCGCATAACGATAAAACAGGGGCGCGAAAAGAAGGGCCGCCGACAAGCTCGTCAAGAAAACAGTGATTACGAACACGGCAATCGCAAAGGGGAATTTAATGAGCAGATAGGCGAAGCTTCTCCACGTATAGGGATCGATGACATATTTTTTGAGGGCCTGCAAGGGATGCCGCAGGAGTTCAGGGCCGGGAGGCGTCGGGGGTATGCGCGCATCCAACAGCCAGATTCCAAGCTGCCGTTCCATGGCCGCAAAGCCGCGCATCGCGGCCAGGGTGAAGAGCAGAATGATGAGCCCGATCCCAATAATGACCAGGCCGAATCCGAGCGACAAACAGGTCACGAGAAAAACGAAATAGAAAACTCCCAGGGGGAAGGACAGCAGGAGGTAAATGAGGTTCAAATAGGATTGGCTGTCGCCGACCACGCCGAAAAATCCTCCGTCATAGGAATGCTCGGCATGCGCGAAGGCGCGCGCCGGTTGATTCTCTTCCATTGGTCCTCCACTCAGCGAAACTGCCTGTTGGACTCTGCCTTACAATACGACGAAGCGGGCCCAGAAGTTCAGAAGACGTTTTTCTTTGATTTCCACGCCGTTCCGAGACCACAATTCGCTGTAAGGCATTTTGACGACGATATCTATTATGCCAAGATTCAAACTCGCCATCGAGTACCAAGGTACGCGTTACGGCGGCTGGCAGATTCAGAAGAATGCACGCACCGTTCAGGGCGAGATCCTGGCAGCGGTAGGCAAGGCCTCCGGAGAGAACCGAATCGAGCTATACGGCGCAGGCAGAACCGATGCCGGCGTCCATGCACTTCGCCAGGTGGCACACCTCGACCTGAAGGCGTCGCCTGATCCGGAATTCTTACGCAGGAAGATAAACGATCATCTTCCATCAGACATTTACCTGCTTTCGGTGGAACGCTCCCACCCCCGCTTCCACGCCCGCCATCAAGCCGTCGCCCGCAGCTACCTCTATCAGATCAGTCGAAGAAGGACGGCCTTCGGCAAGAAGCTGACCTGGTGGGTGAAGGACGATCTCGATTTGGAAAAGATGCGCAAAGCGGCGGCGCTCTTCGTGGGCATGAAGGACTGCCAGTCATTTTCCGCGGACGAGCCTGAAGAAAAGTCCACGCTTGTGCTGATGGAGCGCGTTCAGATCGGCGAGGCTGGCGACCTGATCCTGATCCGAATCGAGGGATCACATTTCCTCTGGAAAATGGTGCGCCGCATCGTGGGAGTAATCGTGGAAGCCGGAAGTGGAAAGATCTCGCTCGCACAAGTCTCCGGTTTTCTGTGGACCAAGTCCGAAGAGCCCGCGAAGCTGGCAGCACCGGCATCGGGGCTTTTTCTGGAGCGCGTCTACTACGAAGGCGAACCCCGGCTCCACCACCTCGAGCCGGTGCTGAACCTCCCTCAGTCAGGGCTCGCAGGGCTGCGCTACGAGGATGCGCCCAATGGCAGTGGCAAACGGGCGTAACTGTTTAGCATTTGTCTGAGATTGGGATCGCATGCTCGAGAGGCCAGACAAACCTCGAAGGCTCAAAGACTCTATGAATCTCGAAAAGGCGCCGGCTTCCGCGGCCCTGAAAAGGCCGGCACTCCGCGCCGCCGCTGCGCGGCTTGCCCCCAGCTACTATCTCAGCTCGCCTCCGGTGCACGGCCGGCGCCGGATACTTCTTTCAATTCGCAAGATTCGTGTGCTAAGTTACAGGCTTTAAGCGGAATAGGCCGTGGCCGTCACCTTATCCGGAGGATTCCTTCATGAGCACACAGACCAATTTATCCGCGAAAGATTCGAAGTCGAAATTCAAGCCGTACGTTCCCGCCAGTTTGAAGATGAGTGAGTTCAGCCTCCGGGCAATCATTCTCGGGCTCATCATGACCGGCATCCTGGGCGCCGCCAACGCCTATCTTGGATTGAGGGCAGGGATGACCATTGCGGCGACCTACCCTGCAGCGGTGATCGGCATGTCGCTGCTGCGTTTGATGAAGGGATCGCTGCTTGAAGAAAACATGGCGCGAACCATTGGCTCAATCGGCGAGTCCGTCGCCGCGGGCGCAGCCTTTACCATTCCGGGCTTTGTGCTCGCGGGTCTTTGGCCGGGACTAGACGGAAAATTCTGGCCGTCTGTATCGCTCATGATAATCGGCGGCCTCCTGGGTATTCTTTTCGTCACACTCTTGCGGCGTGTCATGGTCGAGGATACCGAACTCCCCTTCCCCGAATCGGTCGCGGCATCTGAGATTCACAAGGCAGGCCAGCAGGGTTCGAAGGCGGCAAAAATCCTTTTCGCGAATATGGGATTCGGCGCGCTGATCAACGCGTTGGGGCAATTCAATATATTCGAGCCGGTGAAAACGTTCACAATCAACATAGGCGTCCTCGGCAAGAGCCTGCTGTTGCGCACGAGCCGCATCAAGAACGTCACGACCGTCACTACGGGAGGAATGAGCACGTTCAATTCGCCTGCGATCAGCCCCGCCTATATCGGTGTCGGCTACATCATCGGCCCACGCCTCGCCGCATTGAACTTCGCCGGCGGCGTGCTCGCCTGGGGCCTGCTGGTCCCATTGCTCACCTACCTCATGGGGCCTCAGCTGCAAGCGTCGCTGCCCGCGGGCGCCAATACCAGTTGGGGCATTTTATCGGGCGCCGTGTACTTCTCGATCGTGCGTCCGATCGCGGTGGGCGGCATGCTGGTGGGCGCCTGCTACACGCTTTTCCGCATGCGCAAGCAGCTCGGCGTGGGAATGTCGCGAGCCATAAGCGATTTGAGAAAGTCAGCGGCAGCCCGTGAAGTGGAAGTGACGGAGCGCCATGAACGTGACCTGAACATGAAAGCCGTATTCCTGGGCGTCGCGCTGGTATTCATTGCGATGATCGCGCTCTATTACTATTTTATCGCCGGAGCGGGCAACTTAACCGCTTCGAAGATCATCGGCGGCGCCATTGGGGCCGCGGTTGTCATGGTGATTCTCGGATTTTTCTTCGCGGCCGTTTCGGGCAATCTGGTCGGGATGATTGGTTCGTCGAACAATCCCGTCTCCGGCCTTACGCTCTGCACACTGGTCGTCGCGGCGCTGCTCATGGTGGGCCTGGGAGTCGCAGGCGCGGGAGGCGTGGCCGCAGTGCTTGGGGTCGCTGCCGTGGTTTGCGTTTCATCGGCGGTGGCTGGAGAAATGCTGCAGGACCTCAAAGTGGGGCATATTCTCGGCGGCACGCCGGCCAAGATGCAGATCGGCGACATCTTCGGCATCATCGTCGCATCTCCGATTCTGTTCTATGTGCTGATGTTGCTCGACAGAGCCTACCATTTCGGCAGCGCTCAACTGGCGGCGCCGCAGGCCGGGCTGATGGCCATGTTGTCTCAGGGCATTGTCGGCGGCAACATGGCCTGGCCGCTCGTTGTGGTCGGCATCTTGATGGGCTTCGCATTGATTATGGTCCAGGTTCGCAGTCCCATGTTGTTTTCCGTCGGCATGTATCTGCCCGTGGAAACCACATTTGCCATTTTTATCGGAGGCATCATCCGCTGGATCACCGACAGATTGCGCGATCGCCGCAACTTTAACGACGCCCAGAAGGCACGTGTCGAGAATGCGGGAATCCTGGTCGCTTCCGGCCTGATTGCGGGTGAGGCGCTCTGCGGTCTGGTGATCGCCGGCATCTATCGGGGCACGCCGAATCCCGTGTTCGTGTCGCCACACTGGATCGGCATGATCATCGCGGCCGCGGCCTTGATATTCGTTATGATCAAGGTCCCCTTAGCCAATGCCGGCAGCCCGGATGAGCCGGCACCGCCCACCGCGATCATGTAAGATAAGGGGCAATCTGGCCGGCATGGAGGCTGGGTTGTCCGGATAAGGACAATGATCCATCATTGATTAAAGATGTTGCCATGACAGCGTTTTCGTTATCGTATTGCCGTTTGCATCGATTTATTTCATCGGAATGAAGGAGGCCAGGATGCCTAAAGCGACGGAGGGATTGAAGCCTGTACTGGTGTGGAAGTATTTTGAAGAGATCGCCCGCATTCCGCGCGGGTCCGGCAACGAAACAGCCATCAGCAAGTACGTGGCCGCAACTGCGAAGAAGCTGGGGCTCCTGGCAAGAGTGGACCAGGTAGGAAACGTGGTCGTGAGCAAGCCGGCGTCAGCAGGCCGCGAACGCGCCCGTTCCATAGTTCTGCAAGGCCATCTCGACATGGTGTGCGAGAAAAACAAGAGCCAGGTCCACGACTTTACGAAGGACCCGATCGAGCTCGTGCGCAAGGACAATCTGATCATGGCCAACGGCACGACGCTGGGCGCCGATAACGGCATCGCCGTGGCCACCAATCTGGCAATCATGGAAGACAAATCCCTCGAGCACGGCCCGTTGGAATTCCTCTTTACCGTCGATGAAGAGCGGGGATTGACCGGGGCCAAGAGCCTCGGCAGTGACTTCCTGAAAAGCAGGATCCTGTTGAATCTTGATTCCGAAGAGGAAGGAGAGCTTTACGTTGGTTGCGCCGGCGGACGCGACACCCTTGCCTCGTGGCCGGTGGCCTTCGATTCTTCCCCGTCGCAGGCCGTGGCGGCGCTGTTGAAGGTGGCCGGGCTGCGCGGCGGCCACTCCGGCCTCGAGATCGACAAGGGGCGCGGGAATGCCCTCAAGATCATCAATCGCGTCTTGATCGGACTTGCCGATCTCGGTGCCCGTCTCTCCAGCCTGGAGGGCGGCAACAAGCGAAACGCCATCCCGCGTGAGGCGGAAGCCAGACTCTTCGTCCCCAGGAAGGCATGGGATCAGGCCGCGGACATGGTCGCCGGATTCAATGCCACCATCAAGGCCGAATTCGCGACGGTGGAGCCGAGTCTCGAAATCAGCATCGCGCAGCTGAAGGGAGCTCGACGAGGAAAAGTCATCAGGAGCGCGATCCAGAAGAAGCTCTGCAAGACCATCTCCGCGCTCCCTCATGGAGTCATCAAGATGAGCCCGGATATTCCCGGACTGGTGCAAACGTCCACAAATGTGGCGATCGTCACGACCGGCAAGAAATCGATCACGGTGGCGACCAGCCAGCGCAGCTCCGTCGCCTCCGAAATCGATGAGGTTTGCCAGATGGTAGCCAATGTCTTCGAACTGGGCGGCGCCGCAGCCGAGGATTCGGACGGATACCCCGGGTGGAAGCCCAATTTGGATTCGGAGATCCTGAAGATCTCACAGGCAACCTATAAGACCCTCTACGGCAAGGAGCCGGCAGTCAAGGCCATACATGCCGGACTGGAGTGCGGCATAATCGGCGAGAGGTTCCCCGGCATAGACATGGTTTCCTTTGGACCGACGCTCCAGGAAGTTCATTCGCCGGATGAGAAAATCTACATCGACACGGTCGAGAGGTTCTGGGAGTATCTGCTTGCAATTCTGAAGAACGTGAACTGAGTTCGTTCACGCAACAGGGATGAATGGGGCCGGCCGTGCAGGCAAAGCCGGACGCCCGTTTGTCTCCGATGAGCCCATGCAAGCCTCACAAATGGTCCGACAAAAACTGGCTCTCGTCATCGGCAATCTCATGCGCCGATGCATCGAGGAAGCTCGTCAGATCCCCTATGTGCTCGACCAGGAGCAGATCGTGGGCCTCCTGGTCGACGATCCTGCATTCTTCGCCAAATTGGTTCAGGAAGAACACCACGATCGCACGGAGTTTTCCAGCGAACGACTGACCGCCAAGCTCGACGCCCTTACGGAGCTCGGCCAGTTTGAGGCAATCGATGGCTTCGACATTTCTTTCTCGCGCCCCGTTGCGTCCGATGCGGATCTCGAGCCGGTGTTGGATCTGGTAAACCGGCTGACGCGAACCTTTGTGGTCTACATCGGAAACATGGTCACCATTTTCGAGAAAGAATTCCAGCTCCTGATGGAGAGATTTCGCCAGTCCTTGCAGCAGGGAGAGATACACCTGGATGCGGTGGAACTCACGCCTTCGGATATGGCAGAGCTTGAAAAGGAAGCGGCGGTCTATCTCGACGCCGGTCAGTTCCTGCAGGCGCTGTCCTTCGACCGTCTGCTCAGATCGGAGGTTATCACCAAAGAGCTCGTCATCCTGCCCTCCGCAGACTATTCGTTCAACAAAAATCTGCTGAAGCGCGGCCAGAAGGATGCCGATCGGTTTGCCTCCCTGGTGAAGTTTATTCTCCGAGCCTGCTATATCAGCCAGGGCGCCTGGCAGGATAATTTTGTCACGCTCGTTGATCTTTTGTATGCGGATGAAGACGTCGGCCGGCGATCTCAATTGATCGATACGATTGAACAGGATGGCGTGTTCTGCTGCAACCTTCTCCGCGAGTCGTTTGCGAATCTCAAGAAATGGTCGCCGGCCCAAAGAAGGGCCGCCATCGAGAAAAAGCTGGAAACCTGCAGGGCTGGCCCGGGATCATCGCGGCTGCCGGGTGGATAGTTTCTGCCGCAAGCGCGATTCCGGTCAGGCCTGCTTCACCAGGTCCGTCAGATTGAAATCCTTCATTTCGATCACGCTCTTGATGCCCATCCGGGCACAGGCACCATCGTGGATCTGCTTGACAGCCTTTTTGGCCTGCTGCAGCTCCAGGAGCCGTTCCTTGACGCGCGCCAGTTCGGCATTGATATCTCTATCGAGCTGATCCATTTCGTCCTTGGCCATTTGACGCGCCATTTCAAATCTTTGTTTCTGTTGTTCCGTCAACATCGTGATTGCCCTTTCTGTCACGGTTCTTTAAAGACGACGGTAACCCTGCTCGTACTCGAAACACTGTTTCCGTCGACATTGGCGGGCTTGAAGCGCCACTGCTGAACCGCGTTGATTGCATCCTGACGCAGAATCTCCGGACCACTTATCGGCGTGGCCTTGGCGACTTTCCCGCCCTCGTCGACCAGGACGTCGATGACGACCGTTCCGGTAGTACGAGTCCGGCGCGCCAGCTCCGAATAGGTCGGGGCTACCCTTGTGATCACTTCCGCGGGAACCACGGTTTTGGACAGCGGCGCGGCTGGGATGGATAGTTTGTCGCGAGTGCCCAAACCTTGCAGGTTCGGACTCACGTTGGGTACCAATTGCGCTGAGCTTGATGCCGCCGGAAGCTGTGTCGAAACAACTTGAGGAGGCGGCATGTTTTCCCTTGGGCGTGCCGCTGAGTTAGCCGCGGCATCGTCTCCAGCCTTGGTCGCAGCGGGTAGACTGTCGGCCGGAACGGCAGCTGGCGCCGCCACTGGCGCAGGACTCGAATTCTCCGGCCTTGCCGGCGGCTGATGGGTTGCCGGCTCTGCTTTCTTTGAAGAGACCGGATTCTTGGCGGCTGCGGGCGACTCAGCAGCAGGTTCCCGCCAGGCAGCAACCTGGACCGCGGATTGGGATGTGGCATGTCCCGATGGCTCCCCTGAAAGCACACGGGTCATCGGCTGTGTTTGCGTCTCGGATGGAGTCATGCGGGCTGCGGCTGTCGGCTGCTTGTCCGACTTTGCGGGAGCGTTATTCCGAAAGCCCGTAAAATAGACGATGCCCGTTCCGGCAAGCAGGCAAGCAAATGCGCCGGCTATGATCCACACCCTTCCAGCCCAGTTCGGCTCTCGCGGAGCAATCGAGAAAACGGGATGTCTCTCGGACACTGCGTTCGTCTCGGATTCCGCGTTGACACTCTGGGAATCCTGCCGTATGTCTCGCGCCTCACTGGTCGGAGGCGCTTCCGAAGCGACTTGCGAAACGCCCGCAAAATAGGCATATGACGACTGCGTGGCCTTGGAAGCGATTCCCGGACTCTTTTCCGGTTCTTCCGAATCGGCAAGAGTTTGCTGAAGAAGACTGTTGACCAGTAAATCCACTTCGTCCGGATTCGTGTCCGCGCTTGCGTCAACCCTTGCAGAAGCCGCGATCTCTTTGTCGAGAAAATTCAGGATATCGTCTTCGAGCTTGCCCCTTTCCGAACCCGTGTTTCCAGCTTCCTGTTCTTTCGTGCTCATCCCTTTTGCCTCCACTGATCTCCGAGAGAGTATCTTGATCTCTCGCGGAAGAATCTGGCCGCCGACATCTGCCAGACCTGCCCCGAGCCGACAACTGATTGCCCAGCACGAGCAAAGGGAGCGTTCCCCGAATCGCAGACGAGAACGATATTGATGAAAACAGGCAACGTCCGCCGTGTTCGGGCTGTCCCTTATTGTTTCTTTATCGGCTACCTGGATGGAGACTTCACATTTTGTATGGTAACGTGTCGTTGGGTCCTCTGCCGGTTCAAGCGCCGGCGACCCACCTGTTCAACCCATGGGATCGGTCGCGCATTCAGAGCGACCAAAGGTCCCGCAGAACCCATCGCATCCTATGAAGCCATCGGCGACCAGGACTCATCTGAACGAACGTGACTTGGTCACGGTAATTACAGCATCAGAGGTCCTCTCCGGAGAGAGTCGCAGGCGCGGACTGGCCCGACTGTGGCCGTTTCTGGGGCCCGCATTCATCGCGAGCATCGCCTACGTCGATCCAGGAAATTTCGCCACCAACATCGAAGGGGGAGCCAAGTTCGGGTATCTCCTTCTCTGGGTGGTGGTGGCAAGCAATCTGATGGCGATCCTGGTCCAATCCCTTTCCGCGAAGCTCGGGATTGCCACAGCGCACAATCTGGGCGAGTTGTGCCGCCTGCATTTCTCGCGGCCCGTGGTTTGGACCATGTGGATTGTGATGGAATTTGTGGCGATGGCGACGGACCTTGCCGAATTTGTGGGAGCCGCGCTGGGATTCAGCCTCCTTTTCGGCATGCCGCTTTGGATCGCCGGCATACTTACGATTCTGGTCACTTTTCTCATTCTGGCATTACAAGCACGCGGATTTCGGCCGCTTGAGGCGGTAATCAGCAGTCTGTTGGGGGTGATCGCGCTCTGCTACGTGATCGAGGCATTCTTGTACAAACCCGATTGGAGCGCCATTGCCTATCACGCCTTCGTGCCGAGATTCTCCGGTTCCGACAGTGTGCTGCTGGCGACAGGGATTCTGGGCGCGACGATTATGCCCCACGTAATCTTTCTGCACTCGTCGCTCACGCAAGGCCGCATTCGCGTCACCGACCCGAGACAGCGACGGCATCTCCTTTCCTTCGAGATGGCAGATATCACTATCGCAATGGGTGTGGCGGGATTCGTCAACGCCGCCATGCTGGTGATGGCGGCCGCCACCTTTCACGGAATCGGCCCCAGCCGGGTGGCTTCCCTCGAGGGCGCCTACGTGACCCTGCAGCCTCTTTTGGGACGGGCGGCCGGCTGGGTTTTTGCTGTTTCGCTGCTGGCCTCGGGTCTTGCATCCACCACCGTCGGCACCATGTCGGGCCAGGTGATCATGCAAGGCTTCATCGAACGCAACATTCCGATCTGGGTGCGACGTCTCGTGACCATCCTCCCCTCGATGATTGTCATTGCACTCGGGCTGGATCCGACGCATACGCTGGTGATCAGCCAGGTCATTCTCAGTTTCGGTCTTCCCTTCGCGCTCATCCCGCTCATGCTGTTCTCGCAGCGGCGCGACGTCATGGGCGAGTTGGCAAATCGCAAACTGACCTCGATCGCAGGCTGGGCTGTCACCGGCCTTGTCGTAACGCTGAATTTGTACCTGTCATTTCAGGGAACATCCTGAGGCTACAACTATGTTCAAGCATCTTCTCGTCCCCCTCGATGGATCGCGGCTGGCGGAGGCCGCGCTGCCGGCGGCCTGGTATCTCGCCGGCTTTCTGGGAGCCCGTGTCACATTGATTCATGTCGTCGAAGTCGACGCTCCCCCGACGGTGCACGGGGAACGACATTTGAGGAGCACGGAGGAAGCGGAGGCATATTTGAAGGGCATCATCGCGCTGGCCCAACCGCCGGGGCTTCCAGCCGCCGCACATGTTCACTCTTCGGCCTCTGCAGACGTCGTACAGTCCATTGTCGCCCACCAGGATGAACTCATCCCCGACCTGATCATCATGTGCACCCACGGCGGCAGCGGACTCAAAAGGATTCTTATGGGCAGCATTGCCCAGCAAGTCGCGGCGTCAGGCAATACTCCGGTGCTTCTGATACGTCCAGACGCGCCGTCGCATGCCGCTCCATTCTCGATCAAAACAGTGTTGGCGCCGGTCGACGGAGACCCTGTGCACGAACAGGGGCTTGCCGTGGCGGCCGATCTCGCTCGCGCTCTTGGCGCACGGCTCCAGTTGCTATCGGTCGTGCCCACAGTGGGCGCTCTCGCCGGTCGCGATGCCACCACGAGAAAGTTCATGCCCGGAACGACGCGGGCAATTCTCGCTCTTGCGGAAGAGGATCTTAAATCCTACCTGATGCGACAGACATCCTCTCTTCAGAAGACGGGATTGGCCGCGCTCGCCGAATTGCGTCACGGCGACACAGCCACCGTAATCGCAGAGACTGCCGAAAACGTCGATGCCGGCATCATTGTGCTCGCTACCCACGGCAGGGCCGGAACCGCGGCATTCTGGACCAACAGCGTAGCCGCGAGAGTCCAGGCCCAGACAAAACGCCCGCTGCTTCTAGTTCCCGTGAGTAGAAAACGCTGATCTGCGACGATTGAGTGTTGCAGGATCAGGTATATGTAATCACCTGATTTCCGCATCAAAAACAGAAATATATTCATTTCTTCATTCCGCTCATCGGCAAAGCACTTTCCGGAATACATGCACATATTCAAATAGTTGAATGAAATCACTCAAGATTCTGTATATCCAGGCATGCAGGGTTTAGGACGACTGAGCTGAAGATTATGGAAATTATTATATTTACTAATCAGTTTACCGGCAGGTAGATATTCATGCTCTGGCACAGCCTGTCTTGTTGCGCCCTGGCATCAAACAATGTCCATATCGATATGAACTCATTAATAAAAAAATTATAGGATCCACTTCCCCATCCATTTAAACCGAGCGTTCTGGTTCGTTTTTTGCTTCTGAAGCCCTGGGTGAAGTGAATTGTCTGGTTGGGGCCGCTTATTAGCAGGTTGGAAATGAGGCTTTGCTCACCCCTCAGTTTTTCCATTCCATACCCAACCAAGTCAAAGAAGTTTTTGGAGGAACTTTCTATGGAATTGCTTACAAGAAGAGCAGCCATAAACATCCGGCGCTGCTGTCCGGCGTTGTTTGTGGTGCTGCTGTGCGCCGGCATTCTCATGGCACAGCAGGAAACCGCCAGAGTCTTAGGAACCGTAAAGGATCAGAGCGGCGCCGTGGTTCCGGGAGCTGCCGTCATAGTCAAGAATGTGAACACGAACGCTGAGCGTTCGACGATCACGGGCAATGATGGAAGCTATGTCGTCACCAACCTCTTGCCGGGTAATTACTCGGTGTCGGTGACAAAGACAGGCTTCAATCCCTCACAAAAGCAAGTTGTGTTGACCGTCGGCGGCGTGACGAGTGCGGACTTTGCGCTCACAGTTGGGGCAACGCAGACCACGGTGATTGTCACCGAGGCAGCCGAGCAGGTGGATACCGTGACGCAGACGTTGTCCAGCGTGATCTCGACCAAGCAGATCCTGGAACTTCCAACCCTCACACGCAATCCCTATGACTTGGTAGGCACCTCGGGAGACGTCACTCCTGGAGACCCCAGAGATGTTGCGAACGGAGCGATTCGCGGCGTTGGCGTCAACATCAACGGCCAGCGCAGTGCGAGCACTAATGTGTTGCTGGATGGCGCAGACAACAACGACACTTTTACCGCCTCCGTGGGACAGAGCGTTCCTCTGGATTCGGTGCAGGAGTTCAGCGTTGTCACAAGTGATTTCACGGCCGAGTACGGCCGCGCCGGCGGCGGCGTCGTAAACGTAACCACGAAGTCGGGCACGAATCAGTTCCACGGCTCCGCTTACGAGTTTAACCGCGTTTCGGCGCTCTCGTCGAACGGCTTCGACAACAATGCCAGGGACATTCCGAGGGGCGTTTTCACGCGAAACCAGTTCGGGTTTTCGGTAGGAGGTCCAGCGATCAAGGACAAGTTGTTCTTCTTCAGCAACACCGAATGGTTCAAGGTCCGCAGCATGGCCACGGAGACTGCGCTGGTCGCGATGCCGCAGCTGGTTGCCGCGGCGGCGCCGGCAACACAACAGTTCTTCGCCCAGCTGGGAAGCCAGTTGAAGGTCCAGCCCAATGGAACGATTTACACAAAGAGCATGATTCCCGGCCTCTGCAATACTACCGGGCCTTGCGCCAACCTGCCCGCCAGCACGCCGATTTTCGGCACGGTGAATTATCCGGTGGCTGCCGATGCCGGCGGCGGGAATCCACGGGATGAATACCAGACCGTGGAGCGGGTGGACTACAATCTGAGTTCCAAGACGACTCTCTACATGAGGTATGCCTTGGATCATGACAACCTGTTTCCGGGCACCATCGCCAGCAGCCCGTACGCGGGATACGACACCGGGGAAAGCGACGTCAACCAGAATGCTCTGTTGTCGGTGACCCACACTTTTTCCTCGCAGTTGGTCTCTCAGTCAAAGGTCGTATACAATCGGTTGAACGACTTGCAGCCGCTGGGTTCCGCTCCGGTTTCCCCTGGGTTGTACCTGTCTTCCGGGAATGTAGCGTCCAGCGTGCTCGGAATCGACGTAGCGATGCCGGGATACCTGCCGTTCTCCCCCGGCAACGCAATCCCATTCGGGGGACCCCAGAATCTGGGGCAGATCTACGAGGATGTCAGCTGGAACAAGGGCACGCACACCTTCCGCTTCGGCGGCCAGTATATTTACATCCGCGACAACCGCGCGTTTGGCGCCTATGAAGAGGCCGTGGAACAGCTGGGTGGAAACCTCAAACAGGGGATGGATAATTTTTTAAACGGCCAGTTGCTGAGCTTTGCGGCGGCGGTCAATCCGCAGGGCAAGTATCCAGGGCAGACTGTCACTCTGCCGGTGGGTGCCCCGGACTTCACGAGGAGCAACCGGTATGGTGACTACGCTCTCTATGCTCAGGATTCCTGGCGCTTGCGGCCGCGGTTTACCGTGAATCTGGGTCTGCGCTGGGAGTACTACGGGGTTCAGCACAACAAAGATCCGTACAAAGATTCCAACTACTACATGGGTCCGGGATCCACCATCGATCAGCAGATCGCCGGCGGTTCCGTGCAGGTTGCTCCCAACAGCCCGATCGGCGGGCTCTGGCAGAAGAATCTCCATAATTTTGCTCCGCGCGTCGGGATTGCCTGGGATTTGTTTGGAACCGGCAAGACCAGCATTCGCGGCGGTTATGGGATAAGCTACGAGAGGAACTTCGGCAACGTCACTTTCAACGTGATTCAGAATCCGCCGAATTATGCGGTGGTGACCCTGGGGCCAACCGACGTCGGCGGCAATCTTCCGGTTACCGTCAACAATGCCGGACCGCTGGCGGGATCGTCGGGCACCGCGACGTTGCCCGTGGTTCAATTGCGTGCCGTCAACCCTAACATGGGAACGGCCCGTATTGATTTCTGGAGTTTCGCGCTCGAACACCAGCTCGCCCGGGACACCGTGCTCAGCCTCCAATATACAGGATCCAAAGGCGTGGGGCTCTACTCCATCGACCGTGAAAACGACTTGGGTTCAGCGGCGGTATTCATGGGTAACCCCGATCCCAACGCCAGGGAGAACCCCCAGTACTCCAATATCAATTTCCGCACCGACGATGGGTACTCAAACTATAATGCCATGGTGACGGAGTTGAGGACGCAGAACGTGTTCAATTCGGGCCTCCAGCTCAATTTGAACTGGACCTGGTCTCATGCGCTCGACAACGTCAGCGATACGTTCAGCGGCCTCAGCAACAACTTCAACCTGGGGTTGCTCGATCCTCGCAATCCCAGTCTTGACTATGGGAGCGCCGACTTTGACATCCGGCATCGTTTCAACGTCAGCGGCATCTGGCAAATCCCCACGGGGAAGAACATGAAGGGCTTCGCCAATGAAATCCTCGGCGGGTGGAGCCTTGCGCCTATCTTCTCAGCGCATACAGGAGCGCCCTTCACCGTGTTTGATTGCTCTAACTCGTATGTGTTGTGCAATCGGCTGATTACGGTGAACGGCGGACCCCAACTCACCGGCTCAGGGAATCCTGCCCCGGTGGCCGGAGTCCCCAACTACTTCAATTACATCGACCTGTCCAGCCAGGAAAGCATGGCGGGCAGCTACGCCAATGCGATCACAGGAACCTCGGACTTTGGTCCCTTTCCTCAGACCATGGCCGGGCGGAACACCTTCCGCCAACCCGGCCTCTGGGATTTCAACATGGGAATCTACAAGAACTTCAAGCTGCCGAGAGAGGGAACCAGCCTTCAGTTCCGCAGCGAGATGTACAACGTGTTCAACCATGCAAATCTCTATGCGGATATCGGTTTGGCCGATATCGCGGAGCAGGGATACATCGGTGCCCTCAGGGGTGCTGCCGGTGAGCGGAGAAACATCCAGTTCGCCCTGAAGTTCATCTTCTAGACTTCACGGCGCGAATTATTCACCAAGGGCCCCGCGATGGTTCGGGGCCCTTTCTATTTTTGGCGATGATTGCTGCGGCAGACAGGCTCAGGAAACCTCAGCCATGTTCTCTTCTACAACACGGCCATCGAACAGGTGAACCGTCCGTTCCGCATGTTCGGAATACCTTGGATCGTGGGTGACCATGCAGATGGTAGCTCCCTCTTTGTGGAGGTTGCCCATGAGATCCATCACCGCCTCGCCGTTTTTTGAGTCGAGGTTTCCAGTCGGCTCGTCGGCCAGGAGGATCAGCGGATTCCCAACGAGTGCCCGCGCCACTGCGACACGCTGCTGCTGCCCTCCGGAAAGTTGGCTGGGCAGATGCTTGACGCGGTGAGCCATTTCCACTTTCTCGAGCGCCTCGTTGACGCGCGTCTTGCGCTCCGAGGATCTCATGCCGCGGTAGGTCAGAGGTAGTTCCACGTTTTCAAAGACGGTGAGATCGCCGATCAGGTTGAAGCTCTGAAATACGAACCCGATCTGGCGATTGCGAATCCGGGCGCGTTCGGACGCATTGAGTTTCTCGACAGGCTTGCCATCCAGCTGATAAATGCCGTCCGTGGGTGAATCCAGGAGGCCGAGGATCGATAGAAGCGTGGACTTTCCGCACCCCGATGGTCCGTTGATGGAGACGTACTCTCCTTTACTAATATCCAGATGAATTCCAGCCAAGGCATGGGTCTCGACTTCTTCGGTGAAAAAGACCTTTGTGACGCTCTCGAGGTGAATTAGCGAATGATCGGTTGCAGTCATCGTGCCTCCTTATTGTACGTTGATAGCAGGCTGTCGACCAAGGCTGCGGCTTGAGTGTTTCGCGCCGGCACACCTCCGAATGAGCACCTCAATCCACAACCGTAAGCCTCTCAATTCAGTCTGATGCGGTCTGTCGTATCATACGCCGACATGTCGGAGAGAATCACCTGATCTCCGACCTTGAGTCCGCTCAAGATTTCAACCACGCTCACGGCCACGCGTCCGATTTTTACCTGCACGCGTTCCGCTTCCCTGCCGTCGGGCGTCAACCGGAAAAGCCCTATCAGACTTCCCTCCTGGCCCTGTGTCGGACGTTCCACATATATTACGTTATTCAGGCGCTCAAGTTCGATGGTCCCGTCGACACTCAGGTCAGGAATGGCGCCATGCGGGAGGTCCCCGTCCAGGGCGACATCGACGGTCACTGTACCGGTTTGCACCGTGGGATCCTTCCGGATGACGTGGCCCGGGATAAGGCCGTTGCGCCAGTCGATCGAAGCGACCTGTCCGATTTGCACATCCTTGGCCTGCGACTCCATGATCTTGAGTTGCGCCTTGAGCCTTGCAGGGTTGGACACCCTGGCCAACTCCATTCCCACGGAGACCTGTTTCCCCTCATCCACGTCTACTTCCTGGAGCACGCCGTCAACACCTGCTCTGACCTTGAGCTGGTCGAGTTGGCTGCGTTTCAGTTCATAGACGGCTCTTAGCTTGTCGATGGCTCGCTGCCTGATCGCCAGCTGTGCTTCGATCGATTCTTTGTTTTTCTCCCTGAGCTGTATCTGAAGTTTGATCTGGTTGGCAAGGTCCTCCGCCGTGACCCTTGCTTGACGCACGTCCAGGTCAGCATTCAACCCGAACTTGGCAAGTTCTTGCTGCGCTTCCAGCCGCATTTTTGCCATATTATGATCGGACTCGAGCTTCGATATGTTGGCTTCAGCGGTCAGGTCGTCCACTTCCAGCTTGACCTTGAAGTCCGCAAGATCGCTCACCGACGACTTCCAATCCCACTCCGCGGTCAGAACATCCTGTTGCAAATCAGGATTGCTCAGTTCGAGCAACACCGTGTCCGCCTTTACTCGCGTGCCCGGCTCTACCAGCCGTCTTTCCAATCGGCCGCTGGCTTGTGCCGCGACCCAGCGAATTTCCAGCGGAACCAGGGTGCCTGGTCCCCGCACATCCAGAACGATGGCACCGCGCTTGACCGTGTTGACCCAGACAGTGGCGCGCTCCACACTCGGTGCCGCCGGCTTGAGTTTAGTGACGTACCAACTGATGCCACCGATCGCGCTTAAGCAAAGCACCCCATAAATTGTCCACCGGATGCGACGCTTGCGTGCCTGCCCTATGCGTGGAATATCCATGGATTCCTCCGACAAAGAAAAGGCAATCCCTATACCACTCGGGGATTCAGCCATAAACTAAACCATTGACAGAGGTTTTTCATGAAAGAGCCGAACTGGCTCGTCGAGCAATTGGCCGCTTATGGGACTTATGTGTGTCAAAAACGGACACGCAAAAACTCGATGGCTTGTAGGAATTTACCGAGAAGATACGCCTGCGGATGGGCAATAAGGACCGACAAGAGAGCGAAAGGATGTCGCGGCGATTGGTTGGTGCCGAAGGGGGGACTCGAACCCCCACGGGTCTCCCCACCACCCCCTCAAGATGGCGTGTCTGCCAGTTCCACCACTTCGGCACGAAAACTGCAAAGAGTTGCCTGCCCCGCTGACGCAGGAAGCAGCCGGATGTTTCTAAAAGGGACTCTTTCCCGTCGGAGCCTTCTTTGCCGGCGCAGGAGTCTGATTCCCGGCCGGAGCCGTTGGCTGTACGGGAGCCTTGGCGGGTGGTTGCTGCTGGGCCTTGGATTCGATCTCGGCCTGCCGCCTCTTGATTTCGTCCGGAGTCAGCCCTTTTTGTTGAGCACCGGAAGTACGCACGGGAACTGTTACACTCCTGCTAGTAGTCGCACCGCCTTTGCCGGATTCCATGATCGACTTGCTCGATCCGCCGGTGGTCAGACCCGAGAGCGCAATGCTCGTTATCATGAACATGATTGCGGCGCCGGTAGTCACCTTCGAAAGAAATGACGCGGGTCCACGGCTGCCGAAGGCTGTCTGCGTGGCACCACCGCCGAATGCACCGGCCAGATCGGCGCCCTTGCCCGACTGCAAGAGCACGACAAGAATCAAAATGAAACAAACCAGCACGTGCAACATTATAATTGCGTAATAACCTAGCATTGCTCTTAGTTACCTGCCTTCCGCCGGCCGGCCGAATCTCAATAGTGGATGATGCTCAAGAAGCTCTCTGCTTCCAGGCAGGCACCACCCACCAGCCCGCCGTCAATGTCCGGCTGACGCATCAAGTCAGCGATGTTTTCCGGCTTGATGCTGCCTCCGTATAAGATGCGAATCTGCCGGGCCGCGTCGTCGCCGAACTTGTCTCGAAGCCAGCCGCGAATCCCGCGATGAACTTCCTGTGCGATCTCCGGCGATGCCGTACGGCCCGTTCCGATCGCCCAGACCGGCTCATAGGCGAGAATAATACGCAGAAGGTCCTGGTGTGTCAAGCCATCGAGTCCGCCTGCAAGTTGTTGAGAGATTACCGCGTGATAGCTCCCGGCCTCCCGCTGTTCGAGCGTCTCGCCTATGCAGACGATCGGCTTCAGCGTGTATTTCATCGCCTCGCGAAGCTTCCGGTTGACCGACTGGTCGGTTTCGCCGAAATACTGCCGGCGCTCGGAATGCCCAAGGATGACCATGCCGCAGCCCACGTCCTCAAGCATTGGTAAGCTGATCTCTCCCGTGAATGCGCCTTTGGGCTCCCAGTACACATTTTGCGCAGCGAGAATCAAGCGCGAGCCGCGAATGACATCAGCGACCGCCGTGAGTGCCGTAAAGGGAGGGGCCAGAACTACCTGGCAGTGCGTCACCCGCTCGGCTCCATTGCAGATTGCCTGGCCCAGCGCGCGCGCTTCTGCCAAGGTCTTGTGCATCTTCCAGTTTCCTGCAATTACAGGAACTCTCATTTCCTCTCCGTACAAGCCATCAGGACCCAGAGATCCAAGACGCTAAAACGCAATTCGGCCATCAAATCGGGATCGTGGGGTCTTGGAATTGAATCGGTTCACTCCTTGTCCGTAAGGGCGGCGACTCCCGGCAGCGTCTTGCCGGCGAGGAACTCGAGGAAGGCGCCACCACCCGTCGATATGTGGGAAATCTTGTCCTCCACTCCAGCCTTCGCAACCGCTGCGGCGGAATCACCTCCTCCTACGATTGACACGGCGCTTGATTGCGCGACTGCCTTCGCGATCGCGAGAGTTCCGGACGCAAAAGCACTTTTCTCGAAGACTCCCATCGGGCCGTTCCAGACAATCGTGCGCGCGGGAACCAGCAAAGAGGCGTAATTCGCTATGGTTTGCGGACCGATGTCAAGGCCCATCTCGTTTTCCGGAATCCTGTCGGCAGGCACGATGTGCGCGGAGGCCTCGTCCTCCACACCGGTCGCAGCAACGGCATCGGTTGGGAGCACGATTTTCGACGCGGCACGCCCTAAGAGATGGTGTGCCAGCTCGAGCCTGTCGACTTCGCACAGCGATTTTCCGATCTGCTTTCCCTGGCTCTTCAAGAATGTAAACATCATGGCGCCCCCGATCAGGAGCAGATCCACCTTTCCCAGGAGATTCTCGATTACATCGATCTTGTCCGAAATCTTGGCGCCGCCCATGATGGCAACGAAAGGACGATCGGGATGTTCCAGCGCACCGCCAAGATAGCGCAGTTCCTCCTCCATCAGGAAACCGGCGCAGGCTTTCTCGACAAAATGCGTGATGCCCTCGGTGGACGCATGAGCGCGATGTGCGCTTCCGAAAGCGTCATTAACATAGAGCGGCGCCAGCTGCCCCAATTTCTTTGCAAAACGAGGATCGTTGGCCTCTTCTTCCTTATAAAAGCGGAGATTCTCGAGGAGAATTACTTCTCCTGGGCATGCTCTGCCAACGGCATTCTCGACCTCGGGTCCCACACAATCAGGTACAAATGTGACTTCCTTGCCCAACAGCTCCGAGAGCCTTTTGGCGACCGGCGCGAGACTGAACTTGGGGTCGGGCCCATCCTTGGGTCTCCCGAGATGGGAGGCCAGAATCAAGATCGCACCCTGCTCCAGCGCGTATCGAATAGTGGGGAGGGAAGCACGGATCCGCAGGTCGTCTTCCACCTTTCCGGATTTGATGGGAACATTGAAGTCGACACGCACAAAAACGCGCCGCCCCTTAAGGTCGAGATCGCGGATAGTCAGTTTATTCATGGCTCCAACCCCCAAGTGATTCGAGATTCGAAATTCGAGATTATTGTATCTCGAATCTCGAATCTCGAATTTCGAATCTCAACGTATTGCGTTTAGGTGAGGCGTTCGCCGACGTACCGGGCCAGGTCGAAGAGCCGCATCGAGTAACCCCACTCGTTGTCGTACCAAGCCAGGGTCTTGATGAGGCTTCCGTTGACTTTGGTCTCCAGCGAATCGAGAATCGATGACATCGGGTTCTGCAAAAAATCGGTGGAAACCAGTGGCTCCTCGCAATAGCCGAGGATTCCTTTCAGCGAGCCCTCAGCTGCGGCCTTGAATGCCTTGTTCACCTCCTCTTTGGTCGTTTTCGCACGGGCCAGAATCACAAGGTCGACGAGCGAAACATCCGGGGTGGGCACGCGAATGGCCAGGCCTTCGAGGCGGCCGGCAAGGTTCGGAAGCACCAGACCGATTGCTTTGGCGGCGCCCGTGGAAGTGGGCACGATATTGATAGCCGCCGCACGCGCACGCCGGAGGTCGCGGTGCATAAGATCGAGCAGGTTTTGGTCATTCGTGTAGCTGTGAATGGTCGTCATGAAGCCCGATTCGATGCCAAAGGATTCATCAAGAACCTTGGCAACCGGCGCCAGACAATTGGTCGTACAGGAAGCATTGGAGATAATATTGTGCTTGGCCGGATTATAGGTATCGCTATTGACTCCCATGCAGAAGGTCGCGTCGACATTCTTGCCGGGGGCGGAAATGATTACTTTCTTGACAGTTCCCTTGAGATGCGCCCTCGCCTTCTCGCCATCCGTGAACAGGCCGGTAGCCTCGATGACCACCTGCGCGCCCAGATCACTCCATTTGAGCTTGGCAGGATCCTTTTCGCTGAACACTTTTATGGTCTTTCCGGCAACGACGAGATTTCCGTCCTTGACTGCAACCGGATCGTCGAATCTTCCCAAAACCGAATCGTATCTGAGCAGGTGCGCGAGAACTTCCGGGCTTGTCAGGTCGTTGACCCCGACGTATTCGACCGCGGGATTCCTGTACGAACAGCGGATGAGATTGCGGCCAATCCGGCCAAAACCGTTAATCGCGATCTTGATGGTCATTCCATCCTCCTGGTTATGAACTCGCATGCTGGACGCGAGCCAGATTTGTTAGCCTGAAGGCTCAGAGCTGCATTGCGCACTGACCCAGGTTCATTCCATTTCGGCTGTTCCCCCCTCGAACGACACTCCTTTACGCGCAATCGAGTAGTCGATTACCTGCACCCGACGTTCGCGGAGCTTGTTCTCAATCTCCCGGCGCCTTCCTTCCGGCACGCTCAAAACCATGCAGCCGCCGCCGCCCGCACCACAGACTTTGGCGGAGCGGGCCCCAAAAGAAATTGCAAGAGATACGATCTCGTCAATTTCTGGGGTGGTGATTCCGGAACTCAGCACCCGGCGATTAGCCCATTCCTCTGCAAGAGCATCGTCGATTGCATCGAAGGATCCGCTGCGCAGAGCTTCCAGAGTCTTGTTGGCGGCGGCGATGATCCCCTCGAACGCGCGAAATACTTCCCGGTCGCCATCGATGTGGCGTTTCATTACATCCCAGTTGTTGATGCCGGAGTTGCGTTGCTGTCCGGAATAGATGAGAATCAAGCGCTCAGCCAATCGCTCCGGGTCAATGTGGATCTCCTCGCGCAGGACACCGCTTGCAGAGAAGTGAATCGCCTGAATCCCCCCATAGGCTGCCGGATAATAATCCTGCATGCCGGTGGGAACCTCGATCACCTGCGCCTCCACGTCCCGGGCAATTCGAATCAACTCTTCAAGGTTACGATTCAGACCCAAGAGCCGATTCAAGGCGGCACAGATCGCAACGTTAAGAGCCGATGATCCCGCGAGGCCCGATCCCGGCGGCGCGGTACAATGGGTCACCATCTCAAGCCCTGACGTGGGAGCGAAGAAATAAATCAGCCGCGCCAGCAACCGGAGCGATGCGGTTGTGCGCAGCGCCGGCAGACCATCAAATTCCGCGGCCTCGCCCGTATCCACGGAGCGTAAAACGAATCTCCCGTCATTACGGGGAACGACGCGGCACCGCGCGGGCAGATTCACGGCAAAGTTAACGGTCACGGCTCCTTCGTGAAAGAGGTAGAGAGGCCAGATGTCCACGGTCCCGCCGGCAAGATCCACGCGAGTGGGTGCGGAGGATTCGATGATCATAGGTCTGCTCTCTGGAATATGTTCGCACTTGAGCCCGGGAATCGCGCGCGACATTACGAGCGCGCAAGGCCGGAAGCCATGAGAAAGTACAGAATACCACGGTCTTCGGACGGCGCGTAACCCTTTCAAAAAAACGGATTGAAGGCGGCACTTTCTGCTGCTAACGTAATGACCTGAACATGGCTTGGGCCTCGGAAGCGGCGCACATTCGTCGCCGCTGAAACACAGAAGTCAGGGTCTGAGCTCGCTTGCCAATAAACCTGCGCCTGACCATCTGGTTGGCGGTCGCGCATTGAGACCTGTTTTGAACTCATACCTACCCTGCCGTCTGGGTCTCTGGCTGCTCATCTTAATCAGCCTCGCCGCCTCCGAGCGCGGTTTTGCTCAGGAGCCACCCGAGTCTCGATTTCGCGAACAGGTGACCACGGAAATTCCCTACCGCAACGGCAAGGTCGTGATCACATCAGACTACCAGGAGAGTACCAAGACCCGCCATCACGCCACCGGCCACGTCACGATCACTTATCAGGATATCCGCATCACTTGCGACAGTGCCGAATATGACGACGCCACGCACAAAGGCTCGACCTCAGGCAAGACTCAGTTCAGCCAGGGTCAGCAGTCGCTGACCTGTTCCCGGGCCGAGTTCGATGCGAGCAATGAGACCGCGACGTTCTATGATGCGGTGGGCCACACAGATCAAGGGTTCCTGATCCAGGGCAAGAAGGTGCTCAAGACCGGGCATGATACTTACGAGCTTGAGAACGGTCTCCTCACATCCTGTCAGGAGAAGGTTCCCAAGTGGGGTTTCGATGTCTTGGATGCGAAGATCCACGTCGACCAGACTGCACGCCTTCGCCACGTGTTTTTCAAAGTCAAGGGAGTGCCGGTCTTCTATCTGCCCTACCTCGTCGTCCCGCTGGAAAACAAAAAGCGCAGCGCGGGTTTTCTGCCCTTCCATACGGGAAGCTCAACTACCAAAGGGCGACAATTCGATCTCGGATACTATCAGCCGCTGGGACAGAGTTCGGATATCGAGCTTCATGGCGACTACTACAGCGTGCGCGGCTTTGGGATGGGCGGCTTGTTCCGCACGCGGCCCAATGACGAAACCAGCCTGGACATAGAAGCGTACGGCGTCAACGATCGTCTGCATCAAGGCGGCGCGGTGTTGCAGGCCAATGGAGTGGCTCAGTTCGAAAACGGTTTTCGCGCGGTCGCCAGCGTCAACATGTCAACCAATTTTCAATTCCGCCAGACGTTTTCAGAGAGTTTCCAGGCCGCAACCATTCCTGAGGAGCAGGCCCTCCTTTTTGCCACGCGCAACAGTGACAGTTTCTCGACCGATATATCATTTGAGCGCAGGGAGGTGTTTTTCCCGAGCGGGTCGCTGGTGACTCGCAAGTCACCCTCCCTTGAGTTTTTCTCCCTGGGCAAGTCCCTGGGCCGGACGCCGTTGATCTTCACTTTGCGGGCCGCTGCCGAGGGACTTTCCAGGATCGACAGCGTCATCGAGACGCCCCGCATCGTCCAGCGGTTGGATTTTTTCCCGAGCCTGTCCGTCCGTGTTCCGTCTTTTGCGGGATTCTCAATCGTACCCTCTTTCGGATTCCGGGAGACCTACTATAGTGCGCGGTTATCCGACGCCAATCAGCCGGTGGTCCTCAATACACCGCTGCGCCGGCAATACTCTGATTTCGAGGTCAGCCTCCGCACTCCGGAACTCGAAGGGAACTTCCATTCCGGGTGGTTGGGCGATTTCAAGCACATCGTGGAGCCCATGCTGACCTATCGCAGGATCCACGGCATCACGGATGCTAACGAGACCATTCGCTTCGACGACGAGGATGCGATCGCCGACACCAATGAAATCGAGTACGGCATCGTGAACCGCATCATGCGGAAGCGCGAGACCAAGCCGGGAATATTCGAAAACTATGAGGTTCTCTCCTTCAAGGTGGCGCAGAAGTATTATTTCGATCCGACCTTCGGCGGCGCGTTTTTGCCCGGTGAAGCCAATCAGTTTTACCCGCTGGACACTTTGAGCGGCTTCTCGGCGACCGGCATCGAGCGCTCTTCGTCCCCTGTGAACATAAGCCTGCGTGTCATGCCCCGGCCGGGCATCTCCTATGATGTGCGTGCCGACTATGATCCCAAGTTCGACCGGCTGCGCGACACGAGCCTATGGGCTGCCTGGAGCCAGGACAACCTGACGCTCGCGGGCACCTTCGTCAAAGCAAACGCGCTCGAGCCCGGTGCATTCTCCGCCAATCATATTCAGGCTCAATTGGGATACGGGTCGCTTAGCAAAGGATTCTCCGCTGGCCTCACGCTAAGCTACAATATTCAGACCCACGTGCTCCTGAACAGCAACTCCCGGCTGAACTATATCTGGAATTGCTGCGGTGTCTCTCTGGATTTTCAACAGTATGATCTGAATTTCCGCACCGAGAGCCGATTTACGTTTTCCTTCTCTCTCAAGGGCATCGGGAATTTTGGAAACCTGAAGGGACCGGAGCGGCTTTTCTGATTTTGGATTTATGACCTCTGCGATCGTCTACCTGTCTGCCGGTTCGAATCTGGGTGATCGAAAGGCCCATCTGACCGGCGGAATTGAAAGCCTGCGCAGCGCGGGTATCGAAATCCGAAAGATATCCTCTGCTTACGAATCGGAGCCATGGGGCGTTCAAGAGCAACCATGGTTTCTGAATATTGTCGTGGAGGTGGAGACGAACCTGAATCCGGGGCAGTTACTGGCACGACTTCAGGAGATTGAGGCGTTCCATGGCCGGATTCGCACCTTCCCGGGGGCGCCGCGCACTCTGGACCTGGACATTCTTTTGTTCGGCACACTTGTTCTCAACGAACCATCCCTCCAGATCCCTCATCCAAGAATGACGCAACGACGGTTCGTTCTGAAACCTTTCGCCGAGATTGCACCGGATGTCCTTCACCCGCTGCTCCAGGAAACCATTCATTCTCTGCTCGTTGCCTGCCCTGACTCCTCGAGCGTGAAGCTGCATTCAGGAATGCAGGAGTAAGGGCGAAACAGTTACAAATCGTGAATGTCCTTGAATGAGCGTCAATTTTGATTATGATGTCGCTCCTATGGAGATCATCAGCCGTCTTTCGCGGATGTCGGCGATCAGCGCCAAGCTTCAGTCGAGCGACGTACAAATCGGCCTGGTTCCGACGATGGGTGTAATCCACCCGGGGCATATCGGCCTCATTGAAGCCGCGCGCAAGATGACGGACCTGGTGGTGGTCTCGATCTTTATCGACCGCAACCAGTTTCTCAGCGATGAGGAGTATCAGAAGTACCCACGGGATATCACCAAGGATGTAGATCTGCTGAGCCAGCAAAACGTGGATTATGTGTTCGCGCCAGCGGAAGAAGAGATGTTTCCCCATGATTTTTCGACCTATATCCAGGTGGAAAAACTGGGCGAGAAGCTGCACGGGATTCCGCAGTCAGTCTATTTTCGCGGCAGGACGACAACAGTCCTGAAAATGATCCACCTTGTCAGGCCTTCGTTTCTTTTCCTGGGCTTGAAGGATGCTGTTCCCGGCGCCATCCTGCGAAAGATGATCAGAGATCTCAACTTGGGAACTGAGGTTGTGGTGGCGCCCGTCACGCGACATCCATCCGGCTTGGCATATGGCACGCGCAACATCTTTCTCACCGATCAGGAACGAGCCGCGGCACCCGTACTCTACCGAAGCCTCCAAACGGCAGAGAAAGCGATTATGCGGGGAGAAAGGCAGGCCAAGAAACTGATCCAGGAGATTGTGAAAGTCCTGGGGAGTGAACAGATGGCGAGCCTGGACTATGCCTTCGTGGCCGATCCGGAAACACTCGAGCCCGTGAGCAAGCTCCAGGGCACAGTCCTGATTGGCGTCGGAGCCCGAATCGGCGAAACGGCGCTGAACGACTCGCTCCTGGCCGAGATTCCCCCCGAATAAACCGGTCATGGCCGGAATTTCCTACACGATCCTGATCTTCACGTCGATAAAATGATGAGGATCTTCATGTGGAGATTGTGTTATGCTGCAACACAACTGGCTCCTGGACGCCAGGACAAAGGATGCAGCCTGCCCCGAATTTGGGTGCGCAGCGGAGGATACCAGCAGAATGACCAGATTTTTTTCGCCCTTGCGCAAGTTTCGTGCGGCGATTTGTTTGGCCGTGTTTTTAATTCCTACCTCCTCCATCCTTACTTATGCCGGTCCCATCGAGACGATTCAGAGCAAGATTGCGCAGTTCCTGAAGCGTCCGGGCATGCGATCCGCCGATTGGGGAATCGAGATTTTTGATCCGACCACAAACAACGTAATTCTCTCCGTCAATCCCGACAAGACATTTCAACCGGCATCGGTTCTCAAAGTCGTGACCACATCGACCTGCCTTGAAAAGCTTGGGCCGGATTTCCGATTTCGCACGGGAGTTTATACCAACGGCGCCATTCAGTCCGACGGAACTCTTGCAGGAGACATCATACTGGTAGGCCGAGGGGATCCAAATCTGATGGACCCCACCAAGGAGCTTCTCGAAAAGCCCGCTCTGGAGGAACTTGCCGAGTCGATCAAAGTTCTGGGCATCAAGAAGATTCACGGAAACGTCATCGGCGACGACAGCTATTTTGAATTTACTACTCACGGAAAGGGATGGACCGCACAGGATCTGAAGTCGGTCTATGGAGCGCCCATCAACGCGCTAAGCATCAACAACAACGTCTTCTGGGTCCACGTACGGCCGACTAAGGCAAACCAACTGGTGCAGGTGAGCGTCGAGCCGCAGACGTCTTACTTCCAGATCCGCAACCTCGGCGTGACGGGGGAACCCCATGCTCAGAGGACCATATACGCAAGGATCCTCCCAGGTACGACGCGCCTTGTGATTTCCGGCGTTCTGCCGGCATCGCAGGGATACAGCCAGTACGTTCTGCTGGAACGTCCCGCGGAAGCGACCGCGACGCTATTCAAGGAGGAACTGCGCCGGAACGGCATTCCTGCCGACGGAGCCGTACGCAGCAACCATGCCGGGGATGTTTCGCCCGACGCGCACCTCAGTTGGAAGCTCCTTGCCGAGCACCAGTCGCCGCCATTGATCCGCGCTCTCGAGATCATCAACAAGCGTAGCTTGAACCTTCACGCCGAGATGTTGCTCAGGGTGCTCGGCGCCGAGTTGGGTGGCGCAGGCACGGATGAAGCCGGGCTGAGGGTCGTGAAGAACTTCCTGGAAAGCGCGGGCATCAGGGACGATGACAAAATCAACCTCAGCGACGGCTGCGGCCTCTCGCGCGACAATCTGGTGACCCCGAGATTCCAGACATCCTTGCTCATGTTCCTCTCGACGCGTCCCTATTTTGAGCTTTTTCTGAACACGCTTGCTGTCAGCGGCACGGACGGAACGCTCCGCAACCGACTATCTTCCGGACCGACCAAGGGCGTGATTCATGCTAAAACGGGGACACTCGGAGATGTGGCTGCTCTTTCTGGCTACATGACGACAAAGTCGGGACACAACCTGATCTTCAGTATTTTCGCCAACAACGTGCGGGCTTCCATTGCGCGCGTGCGTAAGACCATCGACGAAATCTGTGCGTTGTTTGTAAACCTCTACTGATGCCGATTCGAGTTCTGTTTTTTGCCAGCCTCGCCGAAGTGACCGGAATTCGAGAGGCGGAGCTGGATGCTTCGGCCTGTTCCGACGTCGCATCCGTTTTCGACCGATACGCGCGCGAATTTCCCGGGCTCGAAGCTCACAGGGCCTCACTCCTGTACGCAATCAACTCCGACTTCGCACGGCCCGACTCTCGGGTCCAAGACGGAGATGAGATCGCGTTCTTCCCCCCAGTCAGCGGCGGCTGAGATGATAAGCCTGGTTCATGAACCCATAGATGCAGTTTCTCTGCGTAATGCGCTCGTGATGCCGGAGGACGGCGCCCTGGTCGTATTTGAAGGGGTGGTGCGCAATCAAGCGCGCGGGCGGAAAGTCCGCGAATTGCAGTACGAAGCGTATGAGCCGATGGCTCTCAAGAAACTGGAGGAGATTGCCTGGCAAATCCGGGTTGCGTTCCCGATCCGTCAGATCGGCATCGTACATCGCCTTGGACGGCTTCTGCCCGCGGAATGCAGCATCCTCATTATTGTCACCGCGGCTCATCGTGCTGCCGCGTTCGATGCCTGCCGCATGGCGATCGACACGATCAAAAAGGTCGTTCCTATCTGGAAGAAGGAGTTTTACGAAGATGGCGAGGTCTGGGTCGAAGGACCCGAGTGACACGCCAGTTTTTCTCAGATTGGATGGCGTCCTTCGAGCGCCTTGCTCATGGTCACTTCGTCCGCGAATTCCAGGTCGCTCCCGACCGGCAAGCCAAGCGCGATCCGTGTGACCCGCACTCCAATTGGCTTTAGCAGCTTGGCCAGGTAGATAGCGGTGGCTTCCCCTTCCACATTCGGGTTGGTCGCCACGATGATCTCCCGCACGTTCCCTTCCCGCAATCTCTCAATCAGGCTTTTCAGTTTGAGGTCTTCCGGTCCGATGCCGTTGATTGGTGAGAGCACTCCGTGCAGCACGTGGTACTGGCCATGATATTCGCGGGTCCTTTCGACCGCGAGAATGTCGTTTGGATCCTCGACGACGCAGATAAGCTCCGGAGTACGGTCAGCGCCCGTGCAGTAGTCACAGGGATCCTTGTCCGAAAAATTGTTGCAGCGTGAGCAGTAGCGGATCTTCTCCTTCACATCCAGAATGGCTTGGCACAGCCTCTCTGACTCTTCGCGCGGACGGCGCAATAAATTGTAAGCGAGGCGCTGCGCAGTTTTTTGGCCAATGCCGGGCAGCTTGCGCAGTTCGTCGATTAGCGTGGCAATGGGTTCCGCATAGTCGCTCATGGCTTCAGTTTCTCAGCTCTTACCGGTCCGGGAAATTTGTCCAGGAAGGATTGAACCCCGGGCACCTTTTTGGCTCTCTCGAGGACGTCTTCCTCATTGGAGGAACGAGGCGGTGGCACGACAGTCCCGGCAGGCGCTTCATCCAGAAACACGCGGACCGCACGCCCGATGACGATCGAAGCAGCTTGCGCGATTCCTGCCAGATTCTCCTTCACTTGCTTTCGCAGGAATTCACTTGCCGACGGTCCCATGTCGAGAATGATAGACTCTCCCTCAAGCCTGGCTCCAGCCACGGAGTTCAGTAAGGGTTGGAGTGAATCCTTCTGGACGGCGGCCGCAATCCGCGCAAGCAAAGTTCCGCCTTCGGCCTCTTGCCGCGCCGATTCGGGCACCGCGACAGGAATGGCGGCAGCCGTCAGCACAGAACTTCCCATGACCGCGCTGGGAGCGCCGGGATTGGCCGTCCGGGTACGATCCGGGGAAAGCGGCGCCGCGTCTTTCGGCGCCGGGGCACGGTTCCCGGCAGAAACGGGTGCTGCCGGCGGAGAACCAGCTGTCGGTCTGGGTGCTTCCCCCTCGACGAATCGGGAAAAGTCGGCGATCAAATCCTCCAAGGAACGCATCCTGGGAATCTGCGCGAGCTCAATCAGCCCCATCTCCACCTGAAAACGGGTCTGAGTGGCATACCTGAGGTCGGCCTCCATCTTGAGAAGAACGTCGAAGAGGCGCAGCAAGTCCTCGCGGGAGAACAACGCGGCCAACGCAGTCAGTTCCGGCAGCATGCTCTCAGGGATGCCCAATAGGGAACAATCTGAAACGCCCGACTTCAACACCATCAGGTCGCGAAACTGGCCCAGAAGCGACCGGCAGAAGTTATGCAAATCCTGGCCGTTTGTCGCAAGGTCGCCCACGATTTCGAGTATGCTTTGCGTGTCGTTGGAGGCGATTGCCCTCACTGCTTTGCCCAGGACGGCAGGCGCGACCAGGCCCAGCAACATGGAGACATCTTCATCCCGCACAGACTGGCCGCTGAAAGCGATCACCCGGTCCAAAGCCGACATGGCGTCCCGCATGCTGCCGCCGCTCGAAAAGGTAATCTGCTCCAAGGCAGTCGTGCTGATCTGTATATTCTCGGCGCTCGCGATGAAGCGCAACCGCTCCAATATGAGAGGGAAAGGGATCAACTTGAAGCCATACTGCTGGCAACGAGACAGGATGGTCGTGGGAATTTTATGATATTCGGTCGTCGCCAGGATAAACACTACATGCGGAGGAGGTTCTTCCAGGGTTTTCAACAAGGCGTTGAACGCTGAATTGCTCAGCATGTGCACTTCATCGATGATGTAGATCTTATTGCGATCGCGCGCCGGGCGGTATTGAAGTTCTTCGATGAGGCCGCGGACATTGTCCACGCTGTTGTTGGATGCGGCGTCGATTTCCAGCACATCCATGCAATTGCCGGCCGTGATCTCGATGCAGGCGACGCAAACTCCGCACGGTTCGCCCGCCTTTCCTTCGTGGCAATTCAGCGCCTTGGCCAGGATGCGCGCCGTGGTTGTCTTGCCGCTGCCGCGCGGGCCCGAAAACAGGAAGGCATGGGCAACGCGTCCGCTCTGAAGCGCATTGATCAGCGTGCGCGAGACGTATTCCTGCCCGACCAGGTCATGAAAAGTCTGTGGGCGCCATTTGCGGGCCAGTACTTGATATTGCATAGTAACTGTTTAGCCAATACAAGGGTTCGGTATCTTCAGATTAATGACAAAAGCAAACCTCCAAGGCTCAAAGTACTCAAAGAATCTCCAAAAAGGACTAAACGGGCTGATTGCATCGGGAAAAGGGCCGGGCCTCGGGGAACCTGCGGCACATATAACTGGCCTCTTAATGCTGCTTCCTTCCGGACCTGACATGGTTCGAGGGTTATATTGCACAGGGCCCGAGGCCCGCTAATGCACTTACCGAGATACTATGTTACGATACCGGCCGAAGCGAGACAAGAGAGAACGCTTGATCAGTCAGCACGTGCTGTAGTAAATAAATGCGCTCATGAGCCAGCACTTGCAGGACAAGCCGACTTTTGTGGCGGTGGTTTACAACAATACAGAAGAGGATCAGTACGAGAAGCTTCGCGAGATCGATCCAGCCACCCTCGGTTTTACCCCGGTATACAACGTCCACGTAGCGACTGTTCTGGAGGAGTACCGCGCCATCGTGCAGGCATTGGAGCACGAAGGATATCGGGTAACTCTGCTCAACTTCGAGGACGACCTTTCCCGGCTCCAGCACCTCCTCTTCGAAGAACATCCCGACGTCATCTTCAATCTGGTGGAGATGTTTCAAGGTGACCCGCGCCTGGAATCTGCCATCGCCAGCCTGTTCGATCTCTGCGATATTCCGTATACGGGTTCAGGCCCCGGGGCGCTGGATCTTTGCCAGAACAAGGCAATCACCAAGGAGGTTCTGCTGAAACATGGCATCGCGACGCCCGGCTATCGGCTTTTGAAAAAACCTGAGATTTCGCGCCAGCATAGGCTGCGTTATCCGCTGATCGTAAAGCCGGCGCGTGAAGATGCGAGCGTCGGCGTCGAATCAGGATCGGTCGTCTACGACCATGATCAGCTGCTGGAGAGAACCCAGCTCATCTTTGCGACCTTCAAACCGCCCGTTTTGGTTGAAGAGTTCATCGCCGGCAAAGAACTGCACGTGTCGATCCTGGGCAATGACCCGCCGCAGGCGCTTCCGATCATTGAGTTTGATTTTTCATCTTTGCCCGAAGAGCACCCCGCGATCATCACCTACGCCGTCAAATGGAATCCTCTGAATCTCGCCTATCACAAAGTTCATGCGATCTGTCCGGCGCAGCTCTCTCCGGCGATCGAGGAGGCTGTCAAAGATCAGGCGTTGCGAGCATATCAGGCAGTTAATTGCCGCGATTATGCGAGGATCGATGTCCGGCTCGATGAGTCCGGTGTTCCCTACGTGCTGGAAGTCAACCCGAATCCGGATCTGACGGAAAGCGTGTCCTTCATGCAATCCGCAGAGAAATCGGGCCTTTCTTTTTCCCAGACGTTGGCCAGAATTGTGCAATACGCGCTCTTACGCGTCCCGAAGCGACGAGCGGCGCCGCCTCGGCAAAACGGCCGATAAGATCATCCATCGCGGCTCCTCCCAATCACCGGCAAACATGTTTTTTCGGTATGCCCCAAACGCGCGGCTAAACATTTACGAGAAATCTCCCGATATATGTTCTAAAGGTTCGAGGCGACGAGATGGATCAAGCCGGCAGCACCCAAGACGCTGTTTCCTGCAAAGATTGCCGCTACTACATCATCACCTGGGACTTTCAGTTCCCCTACGGCTGCCGCGCACATACCTTTAAATCTAAGAAGAGCCCGGCAATGGATGTATTCGAGGCCTCCGGATTGCAGTGCCTGCTTTTCACTCCCAAAGGCCATCCAACGACGCAGCCGACCTGTTCTCCCAATTGTTCGACCTGAAAACGGTGAAGCTGCGGCGGGATTTCGGTGTCTTGGGGGGAGTCACAAAAGTAACCTCAAAAGCTCAAAGGGCTCGAAGAGCCTCAAAGGACGCCTCTTCGAGATTTTCTGAGTCTTTGCGTCTTTGAGGTTCGCGTTGCCATCCGGAACAAGCGGTGACGCTATTCCTCCTGCCGTGAAGCTAGGATGTTCTCAAGCCGCTTCGGATCCCGACGCAGGTGAATCGTCTTTCCCCCGGCGACGTACACGAGTCCCGGCTTCGCGCCCTTAGGTTTCCTGACGTTTTTGACCGCGGAGACATGAACATCCACGTGTCGCGCATTCTTCAGTTTGGAGAAATGAGCGGCCAGTTCGCACGCGTCGAGGACCGACTCATCGGGAGGAGCGCTTTTCCCCGCGGCGCGCAAAATTACGTGGCTGCCTGGGTAGCCCTCCAGGTGAAAGAAGAGGTCATTGCCGTGCGCCAGTTTCGTCGTCAGGCAGTCATTTCCTTCATCGTTCCGTCCCACCCAGATTTCAAGGCCTTGCTCGGTCTTGTATCGTTTCGGCCTGAGCCGTATTGGGATCGGCTTTTTCCCCAATAAGAGCGGGGCTTGCCGGGATGTATGCGGCGTGCGTTCCGGATAGTATCGCAGCAACAGTTTGTTCACGCGCGGCTCGGCCGCCAGGGTTTGCAGTTTCGCGAAATCGGGCGCCGTCGCCTGCAGTGCCTCGCTCAAGCGGCGCTGTTGTTCGGCCAGCGAATCCTGGGTTTTCCTCAGGGCTCGCAGCTGTTCCTGGAGCACGCTCGTCCCGCGAAGTTCTTTCTGATACCGTTTGAAATAGGCCAAAAGGTTTTCGGCGGGCGATAATCTGGGGTCTAGTGGGATTTCCACAGGTGTTCCATTCTCGTAATCCGTTACGGTCACGGAGTCATCTCCGGGTCGGATCGAACGGAGGGCGAGCTTGAGCAGCTCCCCCTTGTGCCTGTGCTCATCTGCCTGAACGGCCGCGCCCAAGTCCTGAAGAAGGTTGACCGCCTTGCGTTCGAGATAACCGGCCTCCTTGTTCAGGGCACTCGTGATCCGGCGTCCTAGAATGGCTGCCTCCTCGTCACGTTCGAGGCCGGCGTAGGTATCCTCTACGGCTTCAAGGTATCTTTCGTCAGGAACAAGTTGCCATCGGTCTTCTCCTTCGGACTTCGGCTTTCCCTCCGCTTCCTTAAAGGGGCTTCCCAATGCCAGCTCGCGGCGTGTTTCCTGGAGCGGACGTACGGCGTGCAGCAACGCGCCTTCTCGATCGAGGAGGTAGATGTTGGTTCGAGCGCCGAGAAAGGAAAGCACGATCTCAAATGTCCCCTCCTGAGTTTCAAGGCAAAGCCCGACGCGGCGTTCTTGCTGCGAACAGGTGATGCGGGCAAGAGTTGCGCGCCCAAAATGAGCGCGCAGGAACTGGACGAAGGAAGGCGGCACGGGCTGAGCCTTCGGCGTTTGGTGCAGGAGGCTGATGTGAGCAAAATGCGGCCGGCACGACAGCAGTACCGTTTGAGTTCCTGCTGGGCCGTGGAACTCCAATGCAAGCCGGAATGCGTCCTCCTGGACCACGCGCTGCAGCCTGCTGCCGAGCAAGCGCGATTCCAGCAAAGCGGAAGAACGCTGCAATTCCTTCAAGCTCATCATAGGGACTGTTCCACAACAAGGATAGGAACGTCCTGAAGCCACGCTCTTGTGCGCACGTTTACGGTATCACGACCGTGCGCACCTGATCGCCATACCTATCCAACTCATCGAGGGCGCCGTTGATCGCTCCGGCGTCCAGGGGGATAACGCGCGTAATCACCTCTGCCAGTCTCAGTTTTCCCTGGCGGGCAAATTCGATGAGCAACGGCATTTCCTGAGCAAGATGGTCCGAGACGCCGATTATTTCTGCTTCAGGTCCCAGGAGTTCGGTGTAGGAAGCGATTTCAAAGGTGCGGTCGCTCAACCCCGCGATGGCCGCGCGGCCGAGCGGGGCCAGGCACTGCACCGCCTGTCGCATGGTAAGAGGCAACCCAATCACTTCGACTGCGACGTCCACACCCCGTCCATGGGTGAGATTTCTAATTTCTTTCACAGGGTCGTTGTTTGCCGCGTTGACGGGAATCGCCCCAAATCGCTCGGCCAGTGTCAGCTTTTTCGGGTTGATGTCTACCGCGTAAACCCGAAACGCACCCAGCGCCTGCGCCAACTGTATTGCCGAAGCGCCCAATCCTCCGACGCCAAAGATCGCCACCGTCTCACCTCCCTGCAGCCTGGCCTTTTTCAAAGCGTGCAGGGGCGTGGAAGACGAGCACATGAGAATCCCGCCTTGCTCCCAGGGTATTTCTGGGGGAAGAAGGAATACACTTCGTTCCGGCATGGCGATAAAATCAGCCCAGCCGCCGTCGCGAAACTTGCCAATCATCTTGACGGTGCCGCAGAACTGCTCGAAGCCCTGGCTGCAGTAATGGCACTGGCCGCAAGTGGCCAGATAATGTATGCACACCCGATCCCCAATATGCACCGAGGACACTTCGAAGCCGATTTTTTCCACGACGCCTGCGACCTCGTGGCCTAGCGTCACGGGAAAAGGCCCGGATTTTGTCATTCCTGATCGATAATGAGCATCCGAATGGCAGATCCCCGCAGCTTTGACCCGTACCAGCACGTCTTTGGGTCCGACATGAGGGACTTCAATCTCCTGAAACTTTACTGGCTGACCTGGCTCGAATAATCTGATGGCACGCATATTTCCTTTCACATTCCTTTGGCGAAACTTGTCCTCGCGGGCAAGTGCAAACGCCTGATTATCGCCACCGCAGGTGCGGAAATCAAATCGCACCTGCCAGGTGATAGAAAAAAAGAAATAAATCAAATACTGCCGCTGTCCTGGTCGTCCACCTCAGAGGCTTCTCCCATGGATGCGTGTGCGTGAGGAAAGGACTGATCAACAGATAGGATGGTACCTCATTGATCTTTTGATGAAGCGCGCGGCTTTCCTCCGGCAGAATCAGATCGTCATAGGCGCCGTGCGCAAGAAATATCGGGCAGCGGAGCTCATGTGCCAGTTGGTCAGTGCCGAGATGGGGGTAGAGTCTAGCCGCGATCTGACTGCCGATTCTCGTCGCTAATTCCGGATCCGCCTGATCCTCGGGCATGGTAGCGAGGTGATACCAGCGCAGGCCCTCGCCCGTTACGCCGGCGCGCGGGGATGAGACTTGCTTCTGCAACAGGAGGTTTCGAAGCGCGGTCTCCAGAAACTCGCGGTCGTCAGGGCTTGGCAACATATCGACGGCTGCAAGCATCATGACCCACCTTGCATAATAGCGCGTCGGATAATATCCCGGCCCGACCGTGACGGGTCCGGCACCGAACCAGAAACGGCTGCAGCGATTGAGATCGTCAAAGCAGCCAATCCCCAGGACATAAGCCACCAGGTTCCAGTTCCGCGGCTGTGCCGCGGCGAGCAGCGCCAGCGTTCCTGAAAAGGAAATGCCTGCCAGTCCGACGTGTCGAAGCCGTCGGGCGCCTTCCAGCTTGGGCACCTCATGCAGCCAGAAAGAGATCTCATCAAACGGCGGAGGATAGATCTTGAACTCACGGAGCATCCTGATGTCTGGGGTCAAGACGAGAAAACCGGATTGCGCTAGGGCTCGCGACAATGAGACCAGGCGCGGATGGTAGCAACCTAACTCGCTGACACCCGCAATCAGCACAACCCCGCTCTTGGGCTCGGCCCCGGAAGGCCGATAAAGCATGGCCTCCTCTTCGGACAGTCCCATGTAACGGACGATTTTAGCCTCCTGCACAGAGGGCAGCTTGTTGATGTCTGCTGAGGCCACGCGCCGGATCACAGCCAGCAAGCGAATTGCCGTGATCGTTCTCGCGGCTGGGATGTAAGCCGCGAGCACTGCCGCGGCCAGTATCGCCGGTAACAGCCAGGTGGGGTTTTTCCGTCCGGATACGCGTAGCACGGGCCTACCCTACAAGCGCACGCATACGATGTCAACCGCATCGCCGGCGTTTTAGGTGATCACATCGGCTTCCGTGCGGCCGGTGCGCACGTGCAATTCCAGAAGATCCAGTGCGGCCTGCTGCAGCGGATTCAGAACTTCATGGATGGGGAGTGTGCCTTCGCGATGATAGCCTTCGACGTAGAGGCGAAGAGTCGCGCCTTCGGTTCCCGTGCCCGACAGGCGGACAACGATGCGCGATCCGTTTGCCAGGACAATGCGGATTCCCTGGTTGGAGCTGGTGCTTCCGTCAACAGGATCGGTATAGCTGAAGTCGTCCGCCAGTGTGACGAGACTCCCGGCAAATGGAGAACCGGCCAGCACAGGCAGTCTGCGCCGCAGGGCATCCATCATGGCTAATGCGACATTCGAATCCAAATTCTCAAAATCGTGGCGTTGATAATAGCTGCGCCCAAAGCGACGCCAGTGGTCGATGACAACTTCAGCAAGAGATTTGCGGGAAGACGCAAGAATCGACAACCAGCACAAAACCGCCCAAACGCCATCCTTTTCGCGTATGTGATTCGAGCCCGTGCCGAAGCTTTCCTCGCCGCACAGGGTGCACAATCCGGCATCCATCAAATTGCCGAAGAACTTCCAGCCGGTCGGAGTTTCGAAACACGGAATACCCATGCTTTGGGCCACGCGATTGGCAGCCGTGCTCGTCGGCATCGAGCGTGCGATGCCGGCCAAGCCGGAGTTGTAGCCCGGGATGCATGCACGGGCATGTTCGGCGATGACAGCGAGAGAGTCACCCGGACTGACAAAAAAGTCCCGTCCCAGAATCATATTGCGATCTCCGTCGCCGTCGCAGGCAGCGCCAAAATCGGGTGCGTCGGGCCCACGCATGAGGCCGACCAGATCGGCTGCGTGCGTCTGGTTGGGATCTGGGTGAAGACCGCCAAAATCCTCGAGTGGTTCTCCGTGTAGTACGGTTCCCTGAGGAGCTCCCAGGTCTCGTTCGAGAATCTGGCGGGCGTAGGGACCTGTCACGCCGTTCATGGCATCGAATGCCATTCTGAATTCCTTCCGGAAAAGTGCCTGCAACGCGCCAAAGTCGAACACCTCCTTCATCAGTGCAATGTAATCCAGAAGAGGGTTAAAGACTGTCACCTGGGTTTCCGCCAAGGCGGTTGTGTGAATGCAATCGAGTTCGATATCCGGAGCCTGCAACGTAAGAAAACGGGAGATCTGCCGCGAGCGCGCATAGATTTGTTCGGTAACGTTTTCCGGCGCGGGCCCACCATTGCGAACGTTGTATTTAATGCCGAAGTCGCCGTCGATTCCGCCAGGATTGTGGCTTGCGGAAAGCACCAACCCTCCCAGCGCTCCCTGCCGTCGGATGACCGCTGACATCGCCGGCGTCGACAAGATTCCACGGCACCCTACGTGCACACGGCCGAAACCATTGGCCGCTGCCATGCGCACGATTGTCTGGATCGCGGCCCGGTTGTAGTAACGCCCATCGCCGCCGACAATCAGCAGTTCGCCTTTGAGGTCACCGCCGGCTCTCTCCCGCACTACATCCATTACAGACTGGACGAAGTTCTCGACAAAGTGCGGTTGCATGAAAACGCGAGTTTTCTTGCGCAGCCCGGAGGTGCCGGGGCGCTGTCCCTCGAACGGCGTCGTTGCAATTGTCTGCACTGGTGTCATGCTGCCTCCGAAAGACAATAAATTGCCATTCATCCCTCACGGAAGCAAACTCCAAAATCGAAATTAGGGACGCCACCTTGTTTCACCTCGCCTTCTCAATCCTGCGGAGACGCTAACAGAGGAAAAAGGTGAGGCCGCAAGTTCGGAGGCGCGATTCAGCGCTTGGGCCTGGGATTTGGGGCGATAAATTGTGGTACTATGCGGACTGATCCGTTGGTTGGTTTACTTTCATTTTTTCTTCATTGACATGAGATTCACACGCGTTTCCTTCATCATTCTCGTCGCCTTGTCGGCCATGTCGGCCGCCTCCCTGCAGTCGTCAGGCAGGCAGAATGCCGGGCAGGCTGCGCCAGGTTACAGACTCTCGGATCCCGATCGAGCGTGGGTGCAAAACACTATGTCCCGGCTTTCTCTCCGTGAAAAAGTCGGACAGCTCATCCAGATTCGCGCTTCCGGCAGGTTTCTCAACCATGAGAGCGCACAGTTTCAGGACCTGGCCGATGCGGTGCGCAGGAACCATATCGGCGGCATCACCATGTTCGCAGGAGATGTGTTCGAGTCCGCAGTACTCGTAAATGAGCTGCAGAACATGTCGGATCTGCCACTGTTCGTGGCGGCAGATTTTGAGCGCGGAGCTTCTTTTCGCATCACGGATACGACATCATTTCCCTGGAACATGGCCGTAGGCGCCGCTGGCTCAGAGGATCTTTCTTATCAGGAAGGCGCCATCACGGCGCGTGAGGCGCGCGCGTTGGGCGTGCAGTGGATCTTCGCGCCGGTAATGGATGTTAACAACAATCCCGACAATCCGGTCATCAACATCCGTTCCTACGGCGAGGATCCGCAGTTGGTCGCGCGCCTTGGAGCAGCCTTCATACGCGGAGCGCGCGATAACGGTGTGCTGACGACCGCCAAGCACTTTCCCGGCCACGGCGACACCGCGACCGACTCGCACATTGGACTGGCGGTCGTTCCATCAAGTAAGGACCGCCTCGAATCGGTGGAGATGGTGCCATTCCGGAGCGCGATCGCAGCAGGCGTCGATTCCATTATGACCGCGCACGTGGCCGTGCCTCAGGTGACCGGCGAGCCGGATGTTCCCGCCACGCTGTCGCCAAAGATTCTGTCCGCGCTGTTGCGTGGAGAGTTGGGTTTCCAGGGACTGGTGGTGACGGACGCCCTGGAGATGGGCGGCATTACGGCGCGCTATTGGACAGGATTGGCCTGCATACGCGCCATCCAGGCCGGTGCGGACATGCTCTTACTCCCACAAGACACGGATGTGGCCATCAACGAAGTGGTGCGCGCGGTGGAGCGTGGCGACATCACTCAGTCCCGCATCGACGAGTCGGTAGCAAAAATCCTGGAGTTCAAGACCCGTCTGGGACTCCAGAAGGAACGGACCGTCTCCATCGATCGCATCGAGGACGTAGTGGCATCCCAGGAAAGCCAGAAGATCGGGCAGGAAATAGCCGACCGTTCGATCACGCTTCTCAAAGACGATGGGCATCGGCTGCCGCTCAATCCATTGAATCCTCCTAGGATTTACAGCCTGGTGCTAAGCTCGGATCCTGACACCAATCCCGGTTCCATTTTCCAGGCTGAGGTGCGGCGGCAATTCCCCTCTGCCCGAACCGAAGCTGCCGATCCCAGGATCCCCGACGACCAGGCGGCGCGGATCCTGCGCAATGCCGTCGAGGCGGATCTCATCGTTTGCACGACGCTGGTGCGCGTCATTTCCGGCAGCGGCAGCATCGGACTGCCGGAGAGCCAGCAGCTCCTGTTGGGCAAAATCATGGCGTTGAACAAGCCGGTGATTTGGATCGCACTCGGCAATCCTTATCTGCTGAGGCTTTTCCCTCAGGTGTCCGCCTACATGTGCACTTTCAGCTACGCGGACGTATCGCAGGTAGCAGCAGCCAAGGCCCTGTCAGGTGAGATCGCAATCTCCGGGAAGTCGCCGGTGTCCATCCCTGCCTATTTCAAGGCAGGCGACGGACTGCAGGTGCCCAGGCTTGACCTGACGCTGAAGAAGAGTGCCGCCGGCACGAGTCTGCCTGCGGACGCGTTCGACGAAACCAGGCATCTGCTGGCTGCCTATGTGGCCGGGCATGCTTTCCCGGGAGCAGCACTCGCCGTGGGCTACCGCGGCACGCTCGTACTCGATGCCGCGGCAGGCAAACTCGATTACTCCCCCGACTCACCAGCCGTGACCGGCGACACCATCTACGATCTTGCATCCGTTTCCGACGTTGTCGGCACGGCCTCGGCAGTCATGATACTGGTGGATTCGGGCCGGCTGCTGCTGGATGCCAAAGCTCAGGACTATCTGCCGGAATTTCAGGGGACCGACAAGGAAAAGGTGCGCGTCTCGGATCTTCTCCAGCAGTCCGCAGGGCTGCCTGCCTCGACGCCGATCTACAGGGACGCGCATGGCTACGGCGAATTCATGAAGCGAGTCTATGCAACGCCTCTCGAGTACGCACCCGGCAGCCGTTCAGTGGAGAGCGATCTCGGCATGATTCTTGTCGGCGAAATCGCAGCGCGTGCCGGTGGCCACCCGTTGGATCAATTGCTCACAAGCCGCCTGCTTGGCCCGCTGGGATTGACTTCCACGATGTACGAGCCGCCGCAAGAAATGCTCAGCCGCATCGCCCCTACCGAGAACGATCCCTGGCGCAGGCGCGTCTTGCGCGGCGAGGTGGATGATGAGAATGCCTACGCGCTGGGTGGTGTTGCAGGAAACGCCGGCCTGTTCGGCACCGAGCACGACCTGGCTGTGTTTGCACAATTGATGCTGAACCGGGGATTGTACGATCACCAGCGCTATTTCAAACCGGAAACGGTCGACCGCTTCACAGGCGCGCCGAATTCCAAGGGAAGAGCGGAAGCTCTGATCTGGCAGAAACCCTCGGACTCGAGTTGGACCGGGAAAGCGTTTTCGCCGGCCGCGTTCGGACAGACAGGCTTTACCGGCACATCGATCTGGATTGATCCTGAGCGGCAGCTGTTCATCGTTTTGCTCACCAACCGCGTACATCCGACCCGCGACAACGACAAGATCACCGAAGCCCGGCAGGCCATCACGGCGTCGATTTTCCGGGCACTCGGAATCCGCACTGGACTGCGATAATCCTCCGTGTGACCGCTTTTTATGCGTTGGGGTAGACTCAGACAGGCATAGGTGCGAACCTCTACGGCTCAAAGAGCTCGAAGAGCCTCCAAGAGGTAGCGGCTTCCGATCCAAAAGGCTTCTTTGGAGGTTCTTCGAGCTCTTTGAGCCGTAGAGGTTGGCTTTGTCTTTACTGCGAGGATTCCAGATCCTCGTGGCTCGCGGTAAACAGTTACAGAATAGCTCCAGGTCAGCGCAAGTCTTCGGCCAGGGCTTCTCGTTGCTCACGGGTAAGCTCGGTTTCGGATTCGATGCCCGGCAGATCAATGCCGATGGCGACGGGTGTGCGCCCGTGCACGGAGAACTTCAGGTACTGCACCGAGGATAGCCGCTCCTTGCCGACTTGCGATGGATCGAATGACGGACGGAGCCTGGTTCCGTCCCCCAATCGCACGTAGATATGTTCCGGCAGCGTGAACCACTCGCGCAGCTTTACCGCGCGCTCTTCCGGATCGTCGATTTCGATCAGCAGGGTGCAGCCGAGATCTCCTCCGGTGCCAATCAGTGCGTTGTAGGTATCGAGCTCGTGAAGAATGTCCTTTTCTTTGACGATCTTCTCGGCGCGCATCATCTCCTGCACTTGATAGCGGATCGTCAGCGCGTTCTCGAACAGAAAGGTAAAGCACTCGCCGACGTGAATCCTGCGGCTTGCTTTTGCAGCAAAAACCTTCTTCTGGAGTTCACTGCGAATCTCCTCGTACGTCTGGTAGTCCACAATCTCGCTTCGCTGAACCGTGCTCATATTCGGATGGGTCCTTTCCTACACTATATGATGCCCGCCTGCATCATCCCTGCGATTCCGTCTTGCCTCCCTGGATCTTTTCGTCGAATCCGTCCACGCGATAGGCGCGCGCCAGAATGGACATCGGATGCAGCGGCTTGACGCCCGCGTGCTGCTGGAATTGCAGCGCTGCCAGAGGGCACTCGGACGACCAGATTGTCGCGCCGATCTCCTTCATTCCTTCAAAGGCCTTTCTTCCGACCCTCTGCGAAGGTCCGAATCCGGCGACCGTCATCGCGTAGGTTCCGTCGTGCCCGCAGCATTCCTGCACCAACTCGGGATGGACTCCCGGAATCTTCCGCAGCAGGTCGCGCCCCCGGAATCCGACGGCCTGCGCACGCAGGTGGCATGGAGCGTGGCACGCGACCTTCGCGCCGGGCGTACTCTTGAATTGGTCGTTGAAGCGTGCCTCGTTGCGGATGGACCAGAGGAACTCGGCCGGTTCCATGACCGCCGCTCCGATCGCCGCCGCAGCCGTTCGATCCTCCGCCGCCACCAGACTCGTATATTCGCGCCGGAACATCATGGCGCAGGTCGGATTTATGACGATCACTTTGGCGCCCTTTTCCACAAACGGCAGCAGCACGCGCAGATTCCGTTTTGCCTGGGCCTGCAAGGATTTCAGGTCGCCCTTCTCCCATGCGGGCATGCCGCAGCAGCACAGGCCTGTCGTACACTTGATATCAACTTTGTTCTTCTCAAAAACTTCGATGGTGTCTTTCCCAATGTCCGGAGCGTTGTGCTCCACGAAGCAGGTCTGGAACAGCACCACCTCACACGACGGCCGCGAAGCCATTCTGCCGGTCTTCTCCGCCCAGGCTCCGAAGCTCGCGCGCGCGAAATCGGGGAGCAATTTGTCACGATGCACGCCGATGGCCTTCTCGAGGAACCATCGGTGGATCTTCACACGATTCGCGATATTGGTCAGTCCGAAACTGGCGCGGGCCATGCGCGCCGCCGCGTCGGGATTTGCCAGTATCCGTTCGCGCAGCGGCACCCCGCGTTTGCGCGCGCGCAGCGCGCGAAATCGGTGCACCAGTTTCGGGAAATCGAGCTGGTATGCGTGCCCGTCGCGCGGCGTGTAGGGACAATTCAATTCGCAGAGCTTGCACTGAAAGCAGGTGTCGAGGATCCGCTCGCTCTCAGCCTCCGTGATCTTGCGGACGTCGCCGCCTTTGGAATTGTCGATCAGGCGAAAGAGGTCGGGAAATGTGTCGCAGTATTTGAAACAAAGCCTGCACCCGTTGCAGACCTCGAACACGCGCGTGATCTCTGCTGCCAACCCCTGGCTGTTCCAGTATTTCTCTTCGATCGGATCGTAAGACAGTCCTTCCGTCGGCTGGTAAGAAACGTTCTTCCCCCCTTCACTCATGGCTTTCCTCTCCGCTCCATGGTACCCGCGTGCAGGTCATGCAGAATCAGGATGAGCTGTCTTGCCCTCCCGCGTCCCGGCGTCCTGGCGGCTGAGAGCGAACGCAAACGCTGCCTGGACGCCGATACCTTCTGCTCCAAATCTGGAAAACCAGTACGTCCTTCGGATGGTACGCTGTTGCGCACTACACCCTGTCTCAGCTGATCGATTGCAGCATCTGGGTAAAACGGCCGGCATGGGACTTCTCGGCCTTGGCGAGCGTCTCGAACCAGTCGGCAATCTCGCCGAACCCTTCCTGGCGCGCGGTTTTCGCCATGCCCGGATACATGTCGGTGTATTCGTGCGTCTCACCGGCGATCGCCGCTTTCAGGTTCTCGTTGGTCGAGCCCATGGGCAGGTCGGTCGCGGGATCGCCCACCTTTTTCAAATAATCAAGATGTCCGTGAGCATGACCGGTTTCGCCTTCCGCCGTTTCCCGGAAATTCCCTGCCACTTCGGGAAAGCCTTCCACATCGGCAACCTTGGCGAAGTAGAGATATCGTCGATTCGCCTGAGACTCACCGGCAAAGGCAAATTTCAAGTTTGTGTGAGTTTTCGATCCTTTGAGCTGAGTCATTCCGTCCTCCTTTTGATGGTTGTGCGCGGATCTTGCGCCTGATTCAGTCTGTATTCAGTTTGCGTCCCTGCGCCGTTCGCCGGAACGCCGGCACCGCGCGCAGATTCCGATGATGCATAGGTCCAGCATTTCCGGGATAAACCCAGCGGGTCCGCGCCGCGGCAGTTCCGGTGGCCGGAGCCATTCCCCGCCGGTATCCAGGATACTCCTGCACTGCCGGCACACAAGATGTTGATGGGGCACCAGGTTGGCATCGTACCTGGCAATTCCGTCCACCGTGCTCACCCTGCGCACAAACCCCCCCAACTGGAGGGATTCGAGCATGCGGTACACCGTCGCCCGCGATAAACCCGACACTTCCTCGCGCAGGGCCGCATAGATCGCATCCGCGGTCGGATGGGTGGCGTCGCTCGCCAGGGCGCGATAGATCGCGAGTCTCTGCGCCGTCAGCCGAATTCCACGGCGCCGGCACTCCTGGGAAAAGATGGTGCACCAGCGTGCCACCTGGCCGGCAGAGCGGCCGCTCTGTTTCGTGCGACCCCGATAGTTAATACGATTGATTCTCACATAAGAATTATTATCATTTACTCTCTGGCCGGTCAACACTCAGATGATATGCAGAACAACAATTCCCCTGGCAGCGCGTCTTAGGTTAGAATGGCGTCAGGCTGCAACCATTCCATCCAGGAGGTCGAATGAGGCAATCGATTCTTATTGTGTTCCTGATGGCGGCATGCGCGCCCGCTCTCTGCGGGGCTGATTACTCCATCGAAGCCATTCGGTACGGCACGATTCCGCAGTTCCCCGTTTCGAGTCTTGTCGTGGGAGCGCCCTCGTCGGAGCACCTAGACATCGCTCTCATGTTCTGGCTGATCCGGGGAGAGGGACGCAACATCCTCCTGGATTCCGGTTTTTATCGGCAACAGTGGATCGAGCAGTATAAAGTCACGGACTACATCCGTCCGGATGCGGCGGTTCGCCTCGCGGGGGTTGAACCCGGCCAGATCACCGATATCATCATTTCCCATGCCCATTGGGACCATATGGGAGGTATCGACCTGTTTCCAAATGCCACTCTCTGGATC
>JBEKIX010000005.1:0-79930 GCA_050011535.1 Acidobacteriota bacterium | reverse complement strand
TCTTCGTGGGAGAGCTTGCGCGGCAGGAGTCCCGCGGCCATGTTGGTGATGCACGAGAGTCCGAGAACGCGCATCCCCATGTGGTTCGCGGCGATCACTTCCGGAACCGTCGACATGCCCACGGCATCCCCTCCGAGGGTTCGGCACATGCGGATTTCGGCGGGAGTTTCGTAGCTGGGACCCGCGAGCGCGACATATACGCCGGTCTTTAATTCTATCCCGGCACACGCCGCCGCCCGCAGCGCCGCTTCGCGCAGTGTCGTGTCATACGCCTCACTCATGTCCGGAAACCGCGGCCCCAGTTTATCGAGGTTCGCTCCGATCAGCGGATTGGTGCCCATCAGGTTGATGTGGTCGCCGATCAGCATCAGGTCGCCCGGCCGGAAGGCTTCGTTGATGCCACCCGCGGCATTGGTGATGACGAGCCGCTTGATGCCCAGGGCGCCCATGACCCGAACCGGGAAGACCACCTGCGCCATGGAGTGCCCTTCATAAAAATGCACGCGTCCCGCCAGCGCCGCGACCGGCACGGCCATCGCTTCCCCGATAACCAGATGCCCGGCGTGTCCCGCAATGGTAGGGCGCGGAAAATGCGGGATCTCTCCAAAGGGTATCGATTCGCGCCGCCGCAGGCTTTCCACGAAGTCACCCAACCCTGAGCCGAGGATCAGGCCGATCGAAGGGAGGGCAGGGCAACGAGTCCGAATCGCTTCGGCTGCCTCACAGATTTTTTCGTACTCAGTCATCAGATCCGTCCTTCCTAGCCATGAAATACAAAACCGCAGATATCAACGGAACCGTGCAGATCCTATTCTGCTTCCGCCGCGACTATCTGCGGTTTCAAAAACTCTTTTTAATTATTGGGGGCGCAGGCCGCGCATCTTCTTGCGCAGTCGCTTGCGTGCGAGTGCCTGCTTGATGCGTTTCTTCTCGCCAGGCTTCAGGTAAAACGAATGCTTCTTGACGTCCTTGATGATGTCTTCCTGTTGAACCTTGCGCTTGAAGCGTCGAAGGGCGCTCTCGAGGGATTCGCCTTCGTTGATGATGACTTCCGCCAAGCTATACACCTCCTTCCGGTACAGACGGCATAACTTACTCTCCATCCCCATGGCTGTCAAGCCACAACCGTCTCAGTAAATCAATCATATCGCGGGACTTAATTCAATTCTTGTCTTCTTTTTGGGGCGTCGCTTCGTTGGCGCGGCCTTTGCCGCCGCCGCCGGACTCACAGGCACATGATCCCACACCAGGCCGCCGGTTTCGACTCCCTTTCGCTTGGCCGACAGGCGGGTGACTTCGCTCTGGACGTACCTGTCATTTTCCGGGGACTTATCCAGCATTCGTATGGTCTGCACGGCCTTGTCGAATTCAAAGAGGTTCTCGTAAGTTTCTTCAAGGCTGAGGATTGCCCTCCGCCGGCACTCTGGAAATGCCGAAGTCAGGACCTTTTGGAAAGGCTCGACGGCGTCGTCGAACCGCTTCTGAATCGCGTAACTGTCGCCGATCTTCAAGGACACCTGATCGGCGAGCCGGCCGCTGACCCCGGCATCCTCGAGGCCGAGCAATTCCCTGCGCGCGTGGTCAAACTCTTCTCTCTTGAGATAGGCATCGGCACGCTGAAACAGAATCTCCTGGCGGTCGTCGAGGTCTTTTGCTTCCAGCAGCTTGTTGTATTGGGCAATCGCCTGATCCAGGTCGACCAGTTCGTTGGCATAAATCGCGGCCAGCTGCTTGTGCGCCAGGATGGCTTCGGCGCTGTCGGGAAATTCCGCCGTGAGTTTTTCGTAAAATTCGATGGCCGGTTTCAGCTTGCGCAAATTGAGGTAATAGATGTTGCCGATGTTCAGAAGCGCCCGGCCGGCATATCTTCCGCGCGGCTCCAGGTTGTAGAGCGCCTGATTGACCTGGATCGAATCTTCGTACCTTCCCTTGCGCCAATTTGTCTCCGCCTGGTCCATCAGCTGGCCCGAGCTGGTGTTGCATGCGGTGAGCATGATGCCCAGCACGAGCAGGCAGCCGGCAGCGCAAAGGCGCGGGTCACACAGGCGCGGCGTCATTTCCCGGTTCCTCCTCGCTGGATTCTTCGCCGGCGACCACCGTCATGCTGGTGACGAAATCCCCTTCCTCGAGATCGATACACTTCACTCCAAGCGCCGCGCGACTTTGCGTGTTCCGGATCTGCTCGACGTAAAGTTTGATCAGTTTGCCCTGGGCGGTGATCAGCATGACACAGGCGTCCTCCTGCACGTGGCAGGTATTGACGACTTCGCCGTTTTTCTCGCCCACCCGCATGTTGATCACGCCGGAGCCGCCTCGTCCCTGTCTCGGATACTCTTCCACGGCGGTTCGCTTGCCGAACCCTTTTTCCGTGACCGTCAGGAATTGGCCGTCGCCGCTCAGCGCGGACATCCCCACGACGCGGTCGCCGGAGGTCAGCCGGATGCCGATCACGCCGCGCGCGGTTCTTCCCATCTCGCGCACGTCCTTTTCGGAAAATCGGATCGACTTGCCCTTGCGGGTCGCCAGCAGGATGTCGTACGTCCCATCGGTCAGCTGGCAGCCGATCAGTTCATCGCCCTCTGAAATGCTGATGGCAATGATGCCGGAACTGCGCGGGTTCGAGTATTCGCTCAGCGCGGTTTTCTTCACGATGCCGTCGCCGGTCGCCATCACGATGTATTGGTCCGATTCAAAGTCCTTGACCGATACGATATCCGCGATCTTTTCCTCTTTGGACAGATTCACCAGGTTCACGATCGACTTGCCCTTGCCCGCGGTTCCGACATCGGGGATCTCATAGACTTTGAGCCAGTACACGCGCCCCAGGTTCGTGAAAATGAGCAGGTAGCTGTGCGTCGAGGCCACGAACACGTGGTCGATGAAATCTTCCTCGCGCGTCGTCATGCCGATGCGGCCTTTGCCGCCCCGGCCCTGGGAGTGATACATCGATGCGTTCGTGCGCTTGATGTAGCCGGAGTGCGTGACGGTTATGACGACGTCCTCAACGGCAATCAGGTCTTCCAGCGTGATCTCGACTTCTTCATCGACGATCTCCGTGCGGCGCTCGTCTCCGTAGTTTTTCTGCAGCTCTTTCAGCTCGTCCACAATCACGCCCTTGAGAATCTGCTCGCTTGCCAGGATTTCCTTGAGACGCGCGATTAGCTTCAAGGTCTCTTCGTACTCGGCGTAGATCTTGTCGCGTTCCAGTCCCGTGAGACGCTGCAGCCGCATGTCCAGAATGGCCTGCGCCTGGAGTTCGCTGAACTGCATCCGGCTTATCAGGCCCTCCCTCGCCGCGGCCGGTTCCTTGGAGGCGCGGATCAGGGCGATGATGGCATCGAGCATGTCGAGTGCGCGGCGCAATCCATCCAGGATGTGCAGGCGCGCCTCTGCCTTTGCGAGCTCGAAAACTGTCCTGCGCCGCACCACGTCCTTGCGGTGGTCGATAAAGCAGTTCAAGGCTTCCGCAAGAGACAGGATGCGCGGCTGATTGTTGACGATCGCCAGCAGGATGATGCCGAAGCTCGACTGCATCGGCGTCATCTTGTACAGGTTGTTCAGCACCACCTGGGCAGGCTGATCTTTCCGGATCTCAATGACGATGCGCATCCCTTCCCGATCCGATTCGTCCCGGAGATCCGAGATTCCTTCCAGCCTCTTGTCGCGCACAAGTTCCGCGATGCGTTCGATCAGCTTTGCCTTGTTGGCCTGGTACGGGATTTCGGTGACGATGATCGCTTCGCGGTCCCGTCCAAGACGCTCGATCGCGGCCCTCGCCCTCATGACGATGATGCCGCGCCCGGTCTGATAGGCGGTTCGTATGCCGGCGCGTCCGTAAATGAAGCCCGCGGTCGGGAAATCGGGCCCCGGCACCAGCGCCATCAACTCCGTCAGCGTCGCCGCCGGGTTTTCGATCAGCAGGATGACGGCGTTGATAATCTCCGTGAGGTTGTGAGGCGGGATGTTAGTGGCCATTCCCACCGCGATCCCCGACGATCCGTTGATCAGCAGGTTGGGAAACTTGGCCGGCATCACCAGCGGTTCCGTCAGCGACCCGTCGTAGTTGGGACCGAAATCAACGGTGTCCTTTTCGATGTCCGCGAGCATCTCGTCCGCAAGCCGCGCCATGCGAACCTCGGTGTAGCGCATGGCCGCGGCGTTGTCGCCGTCGACCGAACCGAAGTTCCCCTGGCCGTCGATCAAGGGATAGCGGATCGAAAAGTCCTGAACCAGCCGCACGATCGTATCGTAGACGGCACTGTCCCCGTGCGGATGGTACTTGCCGATCACGTCCCCGACGATGCGAGCCGACTTTTTGTACGCCTTGTTGTATGTGTTGCCGAGGTCCTGCATCGCGTACAGCACGCGGCGGTGAACGGGCTTGAGCCCGTCACGGGCATCGGGCAAGGCCCTACCGATGATGACGCTCATGGCATAGTCCAGATAGGACTTGCGCATTTCGTCAATCAGGTTCACCGGCACCTGTTCCAGAGCTGAATTCATGGCGATGATCAAATGTCCAGGTTGCGAACGTTGAGGGCGTTTTCCTCGATGAAGCGCCGCCGGGGTTCGACGGCGTCACCCATCAGGATCGTGAAGATTTCGTCGGTCTGCACGGCATCGTCAATGGAGACTCGCATCAGCGTGCGGGATTCCGGATTCATGGTCGTGCTCCAGAGCTGTTCAGGGTTCATCTCACCGAGCCCCTTGTAACGCTGGATCGTCAGGTCCTTTTTGCCGATGGCAAGAATGTGCTCCAGGAGCTGTTCGCGCGATTCGGCGCTGAATTTGCCCCCATTCTGCCTGACCGTGAACGGAGGCTTTTCCAGGGGCACCATTTCCGCGTACAAATGAAACAGGCGCTGCCACTCCGCCGACGAGAGAAAATCCCAGTTGAGCGTCAGCTTGCCGCCGTTGCCGCTTTTTTGGAGGACCAGCGAATGGAGTCCATGCTCTTCGTCGAGCAGAATGCCGAATTCATAGCCGATCTTCTGCACGATCTGCCCAAGGGTCTCCAGCAGACTTCTCTGCTGAAAGAGTTCCTTCAGCGAAATGTTCTGCTGCATCAAGCCGTCCTCGCCGGCCACGAACAGAAGCAGGCAATCCAGCAGATCGGAGTTTTCCAACCGCCGGTTGAGCTTGGCATAAATCGACGCTCGCTCGTTGATTACGTTCAGCATTTTTACGAGCGGCGCTCCGCTGAACTGCCGCCCGCTTCTCTCGACGGTGACCACGACGTCCTGGGTGGCGCGCTGCATCAGGTAATCCTCCATGTCGTGTTCGGTCCGGAGGTACTTGATGGTCTTGCCGTGCTTGACGGAGTACAAGGGCGGTTGCGCGATGTAGATGTGGCCCAATGCCACCAACTCCGTCATCTGGCGATAGAAGAAAGTGAGGAGCAGTGTCCGGATGTGCGCTCCATCCACGTCCGCGTCGGTCATGATGATGATCCGGTCATACCGGAGCTTTTCCAGGGAAAAGTCCTCCTGGCCTATTCCGGTTCCGATGGCGGAGATCATCGTGGTGATTTCCTGGTTGCTGAGCATTTTGTCGAAGCGCGCCTTCTCGACGTTGAGGATCTTGCCCCGAAGCGGGAGGATGGCCTGGAACTTTCGGTCGCGCCCCTGCTTGGCGGACCCGCCGGCGCTATCTCCCTCGACCAGATAGATCTCGCAGAATTTCGGATCCCGCTCCTGGCAGTCGGCCAGCTTGCCGGGCAGCAACCCGCTGTCGAGCGCCCCTTTGCGCCGCGTGAGGTCGCGCGCCTTGCGGGCGGCTTCGCGTGCGCGGGCGGCTTCGACGGCCTTCATCAGAATCTTGCGCGCCCACTGCGGGTTCTCCTCGAAGAACGCGCCTAGGTTGTCGTTGATCGCGGTTTCGACAATCCCCTTGATCTCGCTGTTGCCGAGCTTGGTCTTGGTCTGTCCCTCGAACTGCGGGTTGCGCAACTTCACACTGATGACCGCCACCAGTCCTTCGCGCACGTCTTCCCCGGTCGGATTTTCCTTCAAGTCCTTGAGCAGGTCGTGCGCCTGCGCATAGGAATTCAGCGTGCGTGTGAGCGCCGATTTGAAGCCGATGAGATGCGTGCCTCCCTCGTGGGTGTTGATGTTGTTCGCAAATGAGAATGTGGTTTCGCTGTAGCCGTCGTTGTACTGCATGGCCACCTCAACGGATACATCCTCTTTCTGCGTTTGAAAATAGATGGGCGTGGGATGGAGAACGATCTTGTTTTTGTTCAGGTGCTCGACGAACGAGGAGATCCCGCCTTCATATTTGAACTCAGCGCGCCGGTCGGAGCGCAGGTCTTCGAGAACGATTTCCAGCCCGCGATTGAGGAAAGATAATTCCCGCAGGCGGCCAGCGATGGTGTCGTAATTGAATTCGAGGGTCTCGAAAATTGAGGCGTCTGGACTGAATGTGATTTTTGTGCCGCGCTTTTTCGTTGTACCCGTTTCCTGAAATTCCGTGACCGCCTTTCCCCGTTCGTAGCTCTGCTCGTAGACCTTGCCGCCCCGCCAGATTTCCAGATCCAGCCGCTGGCTCAAGGCGTTGACCACCGAAACTCCGACTCCGTGCAGGCCGCCGGAAACCTTGTAGGAATCGTTGTCGAACTTGCCCCCGGCATGCAACACGGTCATGACGACTTCCGCCGCGGATTTCTGGGCCTGGTGATGGAAATCGGTGGGGATGCCGCGGCCGTTGTCCACGACCGTGATGCTGTTGTCGATGTGGATCGTGACTTCTATCCTGGAGCAATATCCGTTAAGAGCTTCATCCACCGAATTGTCCACGACCTCATAGACAAGATGGTGCAGTCCCTCGACGGACGTCGACCCGACGTACATGGCGGGTCGCAGGCGCACCGCCTCCAGGCCTTCGAGGACCTTTATGCTGTCGGCGCCGTAAGCATCTTCTGCCCTGGTGTCGGCCGGTGCAGAACCTGCCTCCGGGATTGCCGGCGAAGGCATGATATTCTCACTATCCTGCATGTTTGGATTCTCTTCCTGGTGACCGTCGCAGGTTGATGAAAACCTATTTGTTTATAATGACTTATTGTCCGAAAATCGGACTAGGTATTATAGCATGGATCGATCCAAAAATCTCATGGAATTTGGCGGCAGGCCGACAGTCTAAATAGTCAGAAATAAAACACTTAGCAGCGCGCCATTTTGAGCTGGGTGCCGGGTATTCTGCCCGCCGCGAAAAAGCGACGAATTTTCATTCCGGACGGGCTTCTCTTGCCCGGTTTCCTTCACGAATGCGCCGGGCTGATTTGGCCTTCCCGCACGCGAAATCGAAGGACGTCCGCGCCGAGAGACGGCAAGGCGTGTTCCTTGGCGGTGGTCAGAAATGTCTGGGTTCGGTGAGACAGATGTTCGAGAAAAGCCTGCAGCCGCCGATCATCAAGTTCCGCTTCCACATCGTCCATCAGAAAGACGGGGTAGAAGCCGCACGTCTTGCGATGAATTTCCATCTGGGCGAAGTAGAGAGTAAGAAGGCAGCTGCGCTGTTGGCCCGCGGAACCAAAGTCCGCGAGCTTTTTGCCGTTCAGCAGCACCTTCAGGTCATCGCGATGCGGACCCACACTGGTGAAGCCTCTTCTCTCGTCACGGGCGCGTGCTGCCGTTAATCTCTCCAGAAAACACTCTTTCAGGCGGTCGCTGCCGCCGGTCGTGGCTGCTCCCGTCGCCTCATAGTCGATTTCCAGAGTCTCGGTGTCGGAGAATGCGTTCACCAGCTCCTGCCTTATTCTGCCGACATATTCCAGGCGGTTCAGCAGGACGTGGCTTCCTTCCTCCGCCACCTTCTCATCCCAGCTGTCCAGCAACCGGCGGTCTGCATTTCGCCCCCTCGCCAGCGCTGCTGCCAGGAGGTGATTTCTCTGCTTCAGTGCTCTTGCGTAGGATGACAGGCGCTGCATGTGCCCGGGGCACACCGTGACCATGGCACGGTCGAGGAATGCGCGCCGCTCCCCGGGGCCGCCGCGGACGACTTTTAGATGCTCTTGAGTGAACGCCAGACAGTGAAGATTGCCTATAAACTCCGCTAGTCCCACCGCCTTGCGGTGGAGCGTGAGCTGCTTGTCCATCGTCATGGAAATCGAAATCCCCAACACTCGAAGGATCGACCCGTACCCGATTTCCGCGTTCAGCACACACTCCGGGTTTCCGTGCTGAATGCACTCCTTGATCGTCGACGTCCGGAAACTTCGGGCGTACCCGAAAAGGTAGATTGCTTCGAGGAGATTCGTCTTGCCCTGCCCGTTCTGTCCCAGGAAGAGGTTCGTTCCGGGACAGAATTCGACTTCCTGACTGGTGAAATTGCGGAACCGGGTTAGTCGGAGGTTGAGTACCTGCACATCTAGAACTTCATGGGCATGACGACATAGCGATAATCCAGTTCGCTGGAACCCGCAGGGCTCAACATTCCCTGGGTTTCCGCGTCCTTCACCAGGATGTTCACCGCCTCGGAGCCGCAGGCACCCATGAAATCAAGGAGGTACTGCGGATTGAATCCGATGCTTAATTCCGGCCCGGCAAAGTCAACCTCGATCACCTCTCGCGCCTCTCCCGCATCGGCGCTGCTTGCGGTGAGTTCCGCCGTGCCGGGGCTGAAGGCAACCTTGATCGCACGCAGTTTTTCATCCGACATCACCGCCACCCTGCGGATTCCCTCGGTGAATGCCCGGCTGGGCACGACGATGCGTTTGTCATTGTCTCGCGGGACCACCATCTCATAGTTGGGAAATTGTCCGGCGAGAACCCGGGATATCAGTTTCTTTCCGCCAATCGAGAAAAAAAGATGGTTCTCATCCCGGCTGAATTCCACGGTTACATCCCCATCTCCGACAAGGCGCAGGATTTCCACGAGGGTCTTGCGCGGAATCAGAGATCGGCTCTCACTGTCGATTCCTTCTATGTCGAGATTCTTTGCGACCAGGGCCAGGCGATGGCCATCGGTGGCCACCATGCGCATCTCGTGAGGCGCCAGGACCAGCAGCGCGCCATTCAAGGAGTATCGCGACTCCTCCTGCGTGATCGCAAACATGGTGCGCAGAATCATGGCCTTCAGATCCGCTGCGGGGAGGCGCACCCCGCCTGCCGGCGGCGCCGGCACGGACGGGAAATTTTCGCGCGGCAGCCCAACCACCTTGTATTCCGACCTCCCGGCACGCAGCTTCACCCAGTCATTTTCGAGCAACGTGCACTTAATTTCCGAATCGTCGGGCAACAGGCGCACGATTTCGAACAGGCGCCGGGCCGACACCGTCAGAGTTCCGGGAGCGTTAATTTCCGCGGCGCACCCACAGCAAATACTCACATCGAGATCTGTGGCCGTGATCCCGAGGGCATCGTCTGCCGCATCCAAAAGTATGTTGGACAGGATCGGGATGGTGCTCTTTTTTTCAATCACTCCCTGAACGAGGTTCAACTCATTCAACAGCAGGTTTCTTTTGACCGTGAATTCCATGAACCCTGGCTCCTTACAGAACTGAGAATGGAGGAGACGATTATAAACAAAAGAGCTTGTCTGTGCGACCGAGAAGTTCTCGCGGCTCGCTTTTTTGTTTTTCTAAAAGATAACAACTTAATTCTATCCTAGAAAAAGTAGTAGGTGCGGTGAATTTGTTGAAAACAGGCCTAAGAGGCGGAACCACAATATCCTAAAGTTTGGATAAAAGTCTGCCGATATGAGGAAATGTCGTGTCAGCTGTGGAAAAAAACCTTCCCGCAATTTGTCCACAGGTTTTCCCGGAGCGCCGGGGTGAAAAAGATAGGTAATCACGACTCTGCGAGGCAGTTACGCTGTTGATGTTCCTGTGCCTGAAAAGCAGTAAAGGCAAGACGAACCTCCAAAACTCAAAGAGATCGAAAAATCTCGAAGAGGCATCGGCTTCTGCGGCCCTGCAAGGGCCGGCGCTCCGCGCAGCCTTCCGATCTGATAGGTTTCCTTGGAGGTTCTTGGAGATCTTTGAGTCTTTGAGGTTAGCCTTTGTCTTTATTCTGAGACACCAAATCCTTCTTGCTGGGACTAAACAGTTGCGAAAAATGAAAAGCCGGGTTCAGCGAAACGAGGAGAGGATCTTGTTGAGCGCCGCGGCAATCTCCAGGTTCTTGTTTTTCATCTCAACGATCTTGCGAATCGAATGGAGAACCGTGGTGTGATGTTTGCCTCCGAAATCCTTGCCGATCTGCGGAAGGGACAACCCCGTCACTTCCTTGCAAATGTACATCGCGATCTGGCGCGGCTGAGAGATGCGGCGGGCATTGTTTTTTGATTTGAGTTGGGTCGGCCTCAAACCGAAGTAGCTGGCAACCGCGCGGATGACCATTTCGGAAGAGATCGAGCGCCGATCGTCGAAGACGATATCCTTCAAGACATCCCTGGCATAGCTGATGTCAATCTCCGACGGATCCATGCCGTCGAGCGACGCGCGCGCCGAGAGACGGATCAGGGCGCCCTCGAGTTCGCGGATGTTGGAGCGGATGCTGCTCGCCAGGTAGAGCGCGACTGAGTCAGGAAGCGTTACCATGTCCGACTCGGCTTTCTTCTTGAGAATGGCGATCTTGGTCTCGAGGTCAGGAGGGTGGATGTCGGCGATCAGACCCCATTCGAATCGGGAATGCAGGCGCTCTTCGATCGTCGGAATATTCCTGGGAGGGCAATCGCTCGTGATGACGATCTGCTTCTGCGCGTCGTACAGCGCGTTGAAGGTGTGGAAGAACTCCTCTTGAGTGCGCTCTTTCCCGGCGAGGAACTGAATATCGTCCATGAGCAGGATGTCGATGTTGCGGTACTTGTCGCGAAACTGGCTTGTCTTGTCGTAGCGTATCGAGTTGACCAACTCGTTCATGAAGCGCTCCGAAGACATGTAGGAGAGACGAAGCCTGGGGGCCTTGCTCTGGATCAGGTGGCCGATTGCGTGCATCAGGTGCGTCTTGCCAAGCCCCACGCCGCCGTAAATGTACAGGGGGTTGTATGCCTTCGAAGGCTGTTCAGCCACCGCCAGAGCCGCGGCGCGCGCGAATTGATTGCTGGTGCCCACTACAAACGAATCAAATGTGTATTTGGGATTGAGATGACACCCGCCGTTGTTGTCGTTCGGCTGCGCCGGTTCGGGGCGAGTTTCCCCGGGACTGGAGTTTTCCACAGATAAATCGAGTTGAAGCGGCATCTTCGAAGCTTCCTCCACCGCGGCCTTCAGCAGGTCGGAATAATTCTCCAACAACCACTTCCTGAAGCTCTCGTTGGGGACCGTGAGATGCATGGCGTGGTCGTCGCGGTGATCAAAGACGATGGGGCGGAACCACGTCTCAAAACACTGCGGTTTGACCCGCTTGGACACGTTCAACAACACCTGAGCCCAGACTTCCATACGACACTCTTAGGAGACTCAAATTTGCAACGGAGGATCGCGAAATCTCCATTGAATGCGCCTAAAATTCCACAAAGATTTCCACAGCTGTGGAAAAACACACCACCCCCGGCGAGCAGCGGGTACTTTTTCCCTCCCTACTGCCCCGAGACCTCAAATTCGGGGGATTTTCAATGTGTCTACCCCTTGGGGGTAACTCGAAGCGATTCGACCCAACGACGCACGAAAAGTAACACACACATTTTTTCCATGCAACAAAAAAAGATCAGCAAAAAAAATTTGCGGTGATGCGCTCAAAACCCGCTCCTGGCGCGGGTTTTGCGTCATCGCATGCTCCGGAGGTCGATGGCAGGCGGTCGCGGAAAAGACACCCGATATAGATTGTGGAAAAAGCAATTTTTCACTTGCTTTCGATGCAAAAAACTGCAGGAGACTGCATTCAGATGAGCGGATTCCAATGTGGAAAGGCGCGTCATTCAAGGTCGCGGAAGTAAGGCAGCAGGCGGCGGCGGGTTGTGGCAAGCTCCTCGGGGAGGACCCGCGTTTCCGATACCACAGAGAGGAAATTTGCGTCTCCTGTCCAGCGAGGCAGCACGTGCATGTGCAAATGCCGGTCGACTCCCGCGCCTGCAGTGCTGCCGATGTTAAATCCCAGGTTAAACCCTTCGGGGTGATATTCGGCCTGCAGGGCGGTTTCGCAGGCTCGGGCCGTCTCTAGGATGGCGTGAAGCTCTTCGTTCGCGGCTTCTCCCAGCCGGGCGATGTGCCGGTTAACGATGATCAGCAGGTGACCAACCGTGTAAGGAAACAGATTCAGGATTGCAAAAATCGCTTTGCCGCGAAAAAGGACGAAGTTCTCGGCGTCCTTTTCCTTTTCCGCAAAGATCCGGCAAAAGACGCAGCCGGTGTCGGCACGGTCGATCCTGCTTATGTAGTCATAGCGCCAGGGCGTCCACAAGCGGTCCATCAGAGGTTGATCAGATCCTTGATTTCCTTGCCGGGCTTGAAATAGGGCACCTTTTTCGCAGGAACCGTGACACCACTTCCGGTTTTTGGATTCCGGCCCTGCCGGGAAGCGCGGTTACGGATGCGAAAAGATCCGAAGCCGCGAAGTTCGATTTTCTCGCCGCGTTGCAGGGAATCGGTGATGCTGTCCAGGACGGTCTGCACTATCACCTCGGCATCCTTCTTAGTCAAATCCGACTGGCTGGCGACTTCTTCAACCAATTCTGCTTTTGTCATTACCATTCGTCTCCAATCATCTCCAAAGATATTGAAATCGTATGTGAGACTCGGATTTATCGGGATTCAAGTGAAGCAAGGACTGAGTGTCTCCCAGGAGCAAATCAAGAATGGAAATCTTCTTCTTTGGCGGCGTGACGACCCGCGGCTCGCCTAGGATGCCGCCCAATTTGGCGGCCGCGGCAACGGCATCCTGAAGCGTTCCCAGCTCATCCACCAGGCCGTTGTTTTTGGCCTCCTGGCCGGTATAGACGCGGCCGTCGGCCAGCTTGCGGACGTCGGCCTCATTCATTTTCCGGCTTGTGGCCACGTCCTTGACGAACTGGGCATACATATTATCGATGAGATTCTGAAAGTAATGCTTTTCGGCGTCGGTGAGCGCGCGTGTTGGAGATCCGGAATCCTTGAACTCGCCGCTCTTGAAAACCACGTCCTGGAGCCTGGCCCACTTCAGCAGATCTCCGTAGTTGTACCACTCGGCAATCACTCCGATGCTGCCGGTGACCGTGCCGGGATTTGCATAAATCCTGTCCGCCGCGCATGCGACGTAATAGCCACCGGAAGCGGCTACGGACGCCATGCTGACGACGACTTTCTTGTGAGTTTCCGTCCGGAACTTGCGGACTGCCGCGGACATTTCCTGGGAGGCCGCGACACCTCCTCCCGGACTGTCGATGCGCAGGACCACGGCGCGCACGGCTGAGGACCCGCCGACGTCCTTGAGTTCATCCACGAAATCCTTCGAGTCGACGAGGATCCCCTCGATATCGATCACCGCAACCGCGTTGCTGGAGAAAGAAAGAGAGGAAGAACTGCCGTTGGAAAAAAACAGGACGAGCGCGAAGAGGGAGATCGCGAAGAAAAGCAGCGCACCTCCCCCCACCACAAGCCAAAGCAAGAGATTGGATCGCCGTTCAGGCATGGGTTCAAATCCTGCCGACCAGGGATCAGTCGGTGCTGGGCTTCTTCAGGCGCTGCAACTGATCGCCGAGACGCTCTCCCATCGATGCATTGCCGGAATCGGCCGAAGCCATGTAGGAGGTGAATTCCAGCCTCGGCTCGTCCTCCTTCATTGCCTTCAAGCTCAGCCCGATTTTTTTCTCCTGCAGGTTGAGCTTGATGATCCTCATTTCCACTTCCTGCCCGACGTTGAGGAATTCCGTGGGCTTTTCGATGTGCTTGTCGTCCAGTTCGGACACGTGGCACAAGCCCTCAATTCCTTCCTCGAGCTCCACGAAGGCGCCGAAATTGGTCATGCGCGCGATCTTGCCGCGCACGGCCTGGCCGAGCTGGTGCCTGCTGAACCAGTCTTCCCAGCGATCGGGCTCGAGTTGCTTGATTCCCAGGCTGAGCTTCTGATTCGCCGCATCGATGCTGAGGATGACTGCCTGGACCTCGTCACCTTTTTTGAGCATTTCTGAGGGGTGCTTGATCCGCTTCGTCCAGGACATGTCCGAGACATGGACCAGACCGTCGATGCCTTCCTCGACCTCAATAAATGTGCCGAAATCGGTAACGTTGCGCACCTTCCCGGTGATGACGGTGCCCGGAGCGTAGCGCGACTCGATGACATCCCAGGGATTCGGCTCGGTCTGCTTCAAGCCGAGCGAGATTCTACGCGCATCGATGTCGATGTCCAGGACCGCGACTTCCACCGAATCACCGACGCTCACGATCTTGGACGGATGTTTGACGCGCTTGTTCCAGGTCATTTCCGAGATGTGAATCAATCCCTCGATGCCCGGTTCCAGCTCGACGAAAGCGCCATAGTCGGTCAGGCTGACGACCTTTCCCTGCACGCGCAGGTTCTTGGGGTAGCGCATGTCGGCATGAAGCCAAGGGTCCTCGGTGAGCTGCTTGTAGCCCAGCGAAACCCGGCCGTCCTCGCGGTTGAACTTGATGACCTTGACATTCAGCTTGTCTCCCACGTTGAACAGCTCGGAGGGGTGATTGACGCGGCCCCAGGACATGTCCGTGATATGGAGCAGTCCGTCGACGCCGCCGAGATCGATGAAGGCGCCGTAGTCGGTAATGTTCTTGACGATGCCTTCCATCACTTTCCCGTCCTCGAGCACCTCGAGGGTCTTGGCCTTTTCTTCCTTCATCGACTCTTCGAGGACTGCCTTACGGGAAAGGACGATGTTGCCTCGTTTCTTGTTGACCTTGATGACACGCATCTCGAACTCTTCACCGCGCAGGCTGTCCAGGTTTCGCACTGGACGGAGGTCGATCTGCGATCCCGGCAGGAAGGCGCGCACGCCCACGTCCACTGCCAGGCCGCCCTTGATGCGCTCGATCACGCGGCCCTTGACCGTCGTGCCTTCTCGATAGGCGCGCTCGATCTCGTCCCAGATCTTCATGCGCTCGGCCTTTTCGCGCGAGAGCACGACATAACCTTCCGAATCTTCCGTCTGCTCCAGAAACACATCGACGGCATCGCCGACCTTGATGCCGACGCGGCCCTGTTCGTCCGTGAATTGCGCGACGGGGATAATCCCCTCGGACTTGAAGCCAACATCTACTATGACTCCGCCACCTGAAATCGCGATGACCTTTCCACGGATCACCTCCCCCTCGGAGAAGCTCTGAGTTCTTCCTTCGTGCGCCGCGAGAAGCGCTTCAAAGCTGTTTTCATCCTGGTGCTCGGCGGCCGGGTGGGACTGCGCCCGGGATGGGGCGCTTCCTTCCGCAGAACCTCCTGCGGTTGTCTGCGCGTCGTTGATATCCGATGACATTCTCTCCTCCTAAATTGACCCGAACCGGCCCCTACAGCACCTGTTCAGGATCTTCATGAATTCGATTATAGCCCTGTGATCCGGTGGGAATAGAAGCGGATTACCCGCAGAGTTTAGGTGCCAAGCCTGAAATGATACCAAGGGTTAACATTCCTTCGATCACAAGAATAAAGACCGACTTTTATACCTTAAGCCTTCGACCATTGTCAAGTACGTGTTTTTGTAACAATTAGCGGACGACACATCGATGTCGGGCAGCTCATAAATCACGACAACGCGTTTTTTGTACCTCGCCTTCCAGCGGCTTTTGGTATAATCCAAAGTTTTGCGAGGTCCGTATGAAAAAGGATATACATCCCCAATATCACAAAGTGATGGTAAGTTGCGCCTGCGGGAATCAATTCGAGACCCGTTCCACGAAGAAAGAAATACGCCTGGAGATCTGCTCAGCCTGTCATCCTTTCTTTACCGGCAAGCAGAAGTTGATCGACACCGCCGGACGCATTGAAAAATTCCAGAAGAAGTACGGCAAGAAGTAACGTTGCTGACGTGAGAGGTCGTTTCATGCCAGGAAGCGGTACAAAAGGCTCGCCGGAAGACATTCTTGTCGGCGGGCAGGCTGTGATCGAAGGCGTCATGATGCGCACGCCGTATGCCTATGCCGTCGCGGTGCGCCGCGCGGATGGTTCCATGGCGATCAAGAAGGAAGCAGTGCGCCGCCTGGCGGATCTCTGGAAACCTCTCACCTGGCCTATCATTCGGGGATTCGCGGTCCTGGTGCAATCTCTTATGCTCGGCATCAGCACGCTGAACTTTTCGTTCAACGCGGCAATGGCCGACGCGGCGCCAAAGTCGGAAACCGCCGGCGCGGAACCGGCCGCAGCGGCTCCGGAAGGCGGATGGCTCCCGACGGCACTGTCCATGGGCGCTGCCGCGGTCGTGGCCGTCGCGGTCTTCATCCTGGCGCCGCTCTGGATCACAACCTGGCTGAAGAATTATTTCGCGGCCGTCCACAATTGGTTCGTGTTCAATCTGGTCGACGGCATGATTCGCGTCGTCTTTTTCCTTGCCTACATCCTGCTGATCAGCACAATGAAGGATATCAAGCGCGTATTTCAGTACCACGGCGCTGAACACAAGGTTGTTTTCACCTGGGAGGCGAAAGAGGAGCTGACGGTCGAGAACGCGCGCAGGAAGTCGACATTGCACCCGCGTTGCGGCACCAGTTTCCTGCTCTTCGTCATGGTGGTCAGCATCGTGGTTTTTTCCATTTTCAAGTTCAAGGCCTTTTGGGCCATCTTCCTGTCCCGCGTGATCCTGATTCCGATAATCTCCGGCCTGTCCTACGAACTGATCCGCTTGTCTGCGCCCCGCGCCCAGCGCGGTTTTTTCCGGCTGATCGTTCTTCCGGGCCTGACTCTGCAGCGAGTTACAACCAAGCCTCCGAGCGATGATCAGCTGGAAGTGGCGATCCGCGCGCTGCAGGAAGCGCTGGAGCTGGACAGCGTCAAGGCTCGCGAAGCTCAGGCCGCGGCTTAGCGGCCCTCCCCCATCGCGCCCTTCCTGGCTGGAATCCGGGATATATCCTATAATCTCAACGGATAACCCCATGATCGATAAGCTGAACGAACTGGAACAAAAATTCGAGGAACTGAACCGGCTGCTGGCGGACCCGGAGGTTCTGGCAAATCCTTCCACCTACCAGAAGCACGCCAAGAAGCACAGGGAGTTGGCCGAGATCGTTGAAAGATTCCGGGAGTACAAGGATCTGCTCCAAGGCATCGAGGGAACGAAATCGCTGCTCCACTCCGAATCGGATCCCGAGATGCGCAAGATGGCGGAAGAGGAACTGGCATCGCTGGAAGAGCGCGCCGGCGCTTGCCAGAAAAATCTCCAATGGCTCATGATGCCCAAGGATCCGAACGACGAGAAGAACGTCCTGCTGGAGATCCGCGCGGGGACGGGAGGAGACGAGGCTACGCTGTTTGCCGCCGAACTATTCCGCATGTACAGCCGCCACGCCGAAAAATGCGGGTGGCGCGTGGAGGTTACGGAAGAGCACATTTCGGAAGTGGGCGGCTACAAGGAGATCATCGCGATTGTCGAGGGAGACCGCGTGTACAGCAAGCTCAAATACGAGAGCGGCGTGCATCGCGTCCAACGGGTTCCAGCCACCGAAGCCAGCGGCCGCATCCATACTTCAGCTGCCACGGTCGCGGTTTTGGCGGAGGCGGATGACGTCGATATCAAAATAGATCCCAAGGACATTCGCACGGACACTTTCTGTTCTTCCGGACCGGGTGGCCAATCGGTAAACACCACATATTCCGCGGTGCGCATCACGCATCTTCCTTCAGGGTTGGTCGTGTCTTGCCAGGACGAAAAATCGCAAATCAAGAATCGGGCCAAGGCGATGCGCGTGTTGCGTTCGCGCCTGTACGACCTCGCCGTCCAGGAGCAGCAGAAATCCATCGCGGAAAACCGGCGCAACCAGGTGGGAAGCGGGGATCGCAGCGAGAAGATCCGAACCTACAACTTCCCGCAGAACCGTGTGACTGATCATCGGATCGGGCTGACCACACACGATCTGGCCGGCGTTCTGGACGGCGGCCTGGATCCCATCCTTGAGGCCCTGATCACTCATTTTCAGGCGGAGAAACTCAAGCAGGCAGGTAGCAATTGATGAATGACGAGGGAATGAACCCGTCATTCCGCGAGCCGGCATAATGGACTCGGAGTCGAGGCAGGAGATTCCCGGTACGATCTGGCTGGCCTTGCGCGGGGCGAGTGAATCGCTCGCGCGCGCAGGCGTGGATTCTCCCCGGCTTACGGCCGAAATTCTCATGGCTCATGTTCTCGGCTGGGAACGATCTCGCGTTCTCGGTCATATCCAGGATCAGCTGACCTCTGGCGCATATGGGAAGTTTTCGCTTCTTGTGCAAAGGCGAGTCGCGGGTGAGCCGCTGCAATATGTGACGGGGAAGCGCGAGTTTTTCGGGCTTTCGTTCCGGGTGACTCCGGCGGTCTTGATTCCCAGGCCGGAGACCGAGCTCCTGGTGGAAAAGGCACTGGAACTGGCGCGCAGCCATGGGGGCGCGGTGCGCTTCGCAGATGTGGGCACGGGTTCGGGCTGCATTGCGATCTCCCTGGCGCATGAAGCGCCGCATGCGGTTGGCTGGGCGACGGACGTCTCCCTGGAGGCCCTTGCCGTGGCTCGGGAAAACGCGATTCGGCTCGGCGTGCGCGAGCGCATCGGCTTCGTCTGTAGTGACCTGCTCGAGTGCTTTCCGGAAGGTTCGATTTTCGATCTCATACTCTCCAATCCGCCATATGTGGCAGGACAGGATATGCCCAATCTGTCCATCGTGGTCAGGGATCATGAGCCCTTCCAGGCGCTCTTCGGGGGAGAGTCGGGACTCGATCCATGCCGCCGGATCATTCCGCAGGCCGCCATGCGTCTCGTTCCGGGAGGCCGGCTTCTGCTGGAAATCGGCGCCGGACAGGCGCCTGAAGTCGCGGAACTCGCCGAGCGCGCGCGTCTGGCCGTGGACGAAATTGCGGCAGACATTCAAGGGATTTCGCGCTGCATCGTCGCGCGCAGGAAAATCTAGGCGAATGGAAGATTACGTGGAATTTGTGAAATTCGTGGCGTCTTCTTGAGTTTTGCTTACGTTAGCAGCATTGGACCTGTCCCATATTTCGCACCGTTTCTGACGAGGGATGATATGGACAAGATTCGAGTCGTGGGTGGAAGAGCGCTGTCGGGCCGCGTGGAGATCAGCGGGGCGAAGAATGCGACGCTTCCCGCCATGGTTGCCGCACTCCTTACCGCGGAAACCGTGGAACTCGAAAACATTCCCCGCGTACAGGACGTATTCACCACACGCCGCCTGCTGGCCGAATTGGGCGCCGATGTTGAAATCGACCCATTGGGGATTGCCCGGCTTAAGGCAGCGCGAATTTCCTCGCTTGAGGCGCCCTATGAGCTGGTCAAGACAATGCGCGCATCTATTCTCGTGCTTGGGCCGTTGGTCGGGCGCTTCGGATGCGCGCGCGTTTCCCTCCCGGGAGGCTGCGCGATCGGTGCGCGCCCGGTCAATCTCCACATCATGGGCCTTGAAAAAATGGGGGCGCGCTGCGAAATTGTCCACGGCTATGTGGAGGCGCGCTGCGAAAAGCTCCGCGGCGCAACGATTCTTATGGACACGGTCACCGTGACGGGGACCGAGAACCTGATGATGGCTGCCTGTCTGGCACGAGGCGAAACCGTGCTCGACAACGCCGCATGCGAACCCGAGGTGGTCGATTTGGCGGAGCTCCTCCGGAAGATGGGGGCGCGCATCGAGGGAGAGGGCTCGCGCACGATCCGAATCCAGGGCGTCGATGAGTTGCACGGCTGCCGGCACTGCATCATCGCTGACCGCATCGAAGCCGGTACCTTCGCCGTGGCAGCGGCGATTACGCGCGGCGATGTCGAAATATGCAACTGCCGGCCGGATCACATGGGTTCGCTCCTCGCGCAGCTCGAACGAAACGGGGCCGGGATTCAGATCCAAGCGCCCGACGCCGCCCGGGTGCAGGGACGCGATCCCATTCAGTCTCAGGACCTGACCACGCTTCCGTATCCCGGCTTTGCGACGGACATGCAAGCCCAGTACATGGCCCTGATGACGCAAGGCGGCGGGACCGCCGTCATCACCGAAACGATCTTCGAAAACCGGTTCCTGCACGCACACGAACTGGTGCGCATGGGGGCGGAAATCACCGTCGACGGCCGCCGCGCCATCGTCAAGGGAGGCAGGCCTTTGAGCGGCGCTAAAGTGCTGGCGTCGGACTTGCGAGCAAGCGCATCCCTGGTGCTGGCAGGGCTGGTCGCCAGAGGTGAAACCATCGTGGATCGCGTGTACCACCTGGACCGGGGCTACGACCACATCGAAACAAAGCTGGCCCGCCTCGGCGCCGAAATCGAGCGCCTGAAATAATGATTCCATTTGCCGTCCGGCGGCTGCTTCTTTATGCTTACAGCAAAATCATGACGAAATGGAACGGTTGCGTTTTTTGCCAGATCATCGCCGACGAGAGGCCGGCGCGCGTAATCCATGGGGACGACTACTGCATTGCCATCGAGGACGTCCACCCCAAGGCTCCGGTCCACGCGCTGGTCTTGCCGCGCAAGCACATTGCGACGCTGGCGGACGCCAGCGATGAAGACGGTCAACTCCTGGGACACTTGCTGCTCGCCGCGGCGCGCGTGGCGAAGGACAAGGGCCTGCACAGTTTTCGCACGGTGATCAATACGAACGCGGAGGCGGGCCAGACCGTTTTTCACCTGCACCTGCACGTGATGGGCGGCAGAACCATGCGCTGGCCCCCCGGCTAAGGGCTCGCGCAAGAATAACTTGGCATTTTGTTGCGGCCCGATGATCGGAAGACACGCCTTCCCTGGCCGGATCAGGAGCCTGCACCAGGTTTGCTGCCCAGGTTGGGGGCAGCCTGATGGGAGCGAACCATGAGTGAAGAAAGACCTTTGCAGATCATTGCTGACTATTCGCGGACGTCGCCGAGGGTTTACGCGAACTACGTCCAGGTGAGCATGTCGCCGATCGATTGCACCCTCAGTTTCTGCGACGTGCTCGGCCCCATGAACGATGAAGAGGCCCTGCGAATGCAAAAGACCGGAACTTTGCCCGCGCCCGTGCGTGCCGTGCTGGTGATCCCGAATCAGATCGTCGACGGCCTGATCCAGGCCCTGCAGGCGCAGCGCGAGAAGCAGGCGGGCATGAGCAAACCGACCGGCACCATGGTCCAGTAGCTAGTTTTTGTCGCGAAACGTAGTCGGCTCTGGCATGAAAGAGCAGAGCCGACTACGTTTCGCGACAAAAACTCAGCCGAGGACTTCACGGAGCGCTGCTGCCTTCTTCGGGCCACATCCGCGCACCTGATGAAGTGCTTCCACGCCGGCCTTCATCACATTTTCGACGGAACCGAAATGGGACAGGAGAGATGCCGCGAGTTTGGGGCCGACTCCGGGGAGACCTTGAAGGACAAAAAGTTTGCGGCGCTCCATTCGTTTCGGGCGATAGCCGCAGCGAATTAGTTCCAGTCCATCGAGCGACCCCGTCTGTTCTGCAGCGAGCCGCAGCGTCAAGAGGGATTCTTCAGGATTCCTGCTGAAGATCACCGGCTGGCGCCACATCAACGCAAGGGAGATGCAAGCGCCGAAGAGAGCGTGAGGATGCAACGAACATGCTTCCTCTGCACCGGCAGATTCGATGAGAAAAAGGGTGCGCAAAGACGTGCGCGCCATTGCCCGAGCCTGGCGAAACAGCCTGCCGTCAACGATCGACACGGCAAAATCGGCAGCGCTTTTGCGCTCTATAAGAACGGTCCCGTTGTCCCGTTGACAATGTAGTCGCCAATACGCAGCCTTTGGAAACTTGTCTCAAATAGATCGCAATCCGCCGCAAGGGCCGCGAGACACGAACCCTTTTCCCTGAGATCGATCTGGAGTCTGAACCTTTGGTTATCCATGTCCGCCACGGGGAATCATACGTGCCGCGGTACCAGGACTGTTTCCCGAGAGGCGAGGTTATTTCAATGATTATTCCGCGGGCATGGGGATCTTGATGCCTTTGCTGTGGGCGAAATCCTTAGCCTCGCCGTAGCCGGCGTCCGCGTGGCGCGCGACTCCTATGCCGGGATCGTTGGTGAGCACACGCTCGATACGGCGAGCCATTGCGCTCGTGCCATCGGCCACGGTGACCTGGCCGGCGTGCATCGAATATCCCACGCCGACGCCGCCGCCGTCATGAAATGACACCCAGCTTGCGCCGCTGGCGGTGTTGAGCAGAGCATTCAGAATAGGCCAATCCGCAACCGCATCAGATGTGTCTTTCATGGACTCGGTCTCGCGATATGGGGACGCGACGGAACCGCAATCGAGGTGATCTCTGCCGATCACGATAGGCGCTTTGATCTTGCCGCAGGCCACCAGCTCGTTCATCCGCAACCCGAAAGCGGCGCGCTCGCCGTAGCCGAGCCAGCAAATTCGCGCCGGCAGTCCCTGGAAGCGGATGCGCTCGCGGGCAAGGCGGATCCAGTTGCAGAGCGCCTCGTTTTCCGGGAACATCTCCAGCACCAGGTCATCCGTCGCGGCGATGTCGGCGGGATCGCCGGACAGCGCGGCCCAGCGAAAAGGACCGCGTCCCTCGCAGAACAGGGGGCGGATATACGCGGGAACAAATCCGGGGAAATCGAGCGCGTTGGCGACACCTGCTTTGAGCGCATGCCCGCGGATGTTGTTGCCGTAGTCGAACGTGACGGCGCCGCTTTTCTGCAGGTCGAGCATCGCGCGCACGTGCGTGGCGATGGAATCCATGCTGCGGCGCACATACTCGTCCGGATCCTCACGGCGCAGCCGCGCCGCCTGTTCCAGCGTGACGCCCGCCGGAACGTAGCCGTTCAACGGATCGTGCGCGCTGGTCTGGTCCGTGAGCGCATCCGGGGTGAATCCCCTCCGCACCAGCTCCGGCAGAACCTCGGCGCAGTTCCCCACCAATCCAACAGAAATGGCTTCCCCTTTTTGCGCCGCGCCTTCGACGAGAGACAGGGCTTCATCCAGGTCGTAAGAAATCCGCTGGCAGTATTCTGTGTGCAGTCTTTTCCGGATTCTCTCCGGATCCACGTCGATGCCGAGGAAGGCGGCGCCGAGCATGGTAGCGGCCAAAGGCTGGGCTCCACCCATGCCCCCGAGCCCGCCGGTAAGCAGAATCTTGCCGCGCAAGCTTCCGCCGAAATGTTTGCGCGCCATCGAGGCGAAGGTCTCATACGTGCCCTGGACAATTCCCTGGCTGCCGATGTAGATCCAGCTTCCTGCCGTCATCTGTCCATACATCATCAGGCCGAGAGCTTCGAGTCTGCGAAACTCGGTCCAATTGTCCCAGTTGCCGACAAGATTTGCGTTGGCGATCAGAACGCGCGGAGCGTATTCGTGCGTGCGAAAGATGCCTACGGGCTTGCCGGACTGCACGAGCAGGGTCTCATCATTTTCGAGTGCCTGCAGCGAAGCGACGATGGCGTGGTAGCACTCCCAGTTGCGCGCGGCCTTGCCGCTGCCGCCGTATACGATCAGCTCGTCAGGGCGCTCGCCGACATCGGGGTCCAGGTTGTTCATCAGCATGCGCATGGCGGCTTCCTGCTGCCATCCTTTGCAGCTCAGATTGGTTCCGCGAGGCGCTCGGATCTTCCGATTCGTGTCGGTTGTTGTCATCACAGCCTCCTGCCGGATGGGGTTTTCCCCTGGAAAAACAGGCGCATGCTATTACATTTGCCGGCCACCATCAAGTCGACCGGCGGAGGGGAATTAGGGTATTGAGGTGGCGGTCCCCGAATTTGATATAATTGCCTCCGATGCGAAATCGGGCATTTACCTGCAGGCCGCCTGAGATGACCGGCGGGAACGCACCCGACGGTAGGAATGACTTCGTGAAGGAGGTGCAGCTCGAAAAGCCCGGTGAGGAGAAGGCTGCCATGGGCAGCCGGCGGAATGCAGAGGCGGGTTTCATGCAGCGGAAGAGTCAGGGCATCCCGGGGAAACAGAAGCGCTCCCTTGATTGTCGTTATCGCACTCTGTTTGAAAGGACTTGTCCGGAACGCGACCTGGTTTGCACCCGGGACATGGAGGAGTTGATTTGTAAGGCTGCCAGCCGGCAGCTGGCGGCCATAATTGCAGAACCAATGGACGGCGAGGTTGGTTTCATCGCCCCGCTCAAGGAGTACCAAGCGATCGTAGCGAAGATTATACGCAAGTACGGCGATGTTTGGATTGGCGACGAGGTTCGGACCGGCTTGGGCCGGGCCGGCGGAACATGGTTCGGCCTCGACCCCTGGGGAGTCCAGCCCAACATGATTACCATTGCGAAAGGGCTGGCTGTCGCACTCCCGGCCGGGGATACCGGGGCAACTCCGGAACTCGCTGATTCACTCGAGGAGCTGCAGAAAAGGCACCTCCGCCTCGGAGAGGTCCGTGGGATGGGCCTCGTGCAGGGCGTGGAGTTGGTGCGGGATCGCAAGACCCATCAGCCGACTGTGTAGGAAAAGCGCCGGCTGATGGACTTGGCAATGGGGAGCTCTACGGAAACGTGTTCCGCATCTCCCCCTCTCTGACGTGCAACAAGAGGGACACGGACGACGCAGTAGGCCTGCTGGACTGGTCTCAGCATCAGCTCCAGCAGACATAGTCGAACCGCCGGTCTGCTTCTGCGGCACTCGGAGAAGCCCGAAGGCGCAGCGCGCCCGCAAACCCGCCGCCGTATTCCGATCATCCGCTATCGATCTTTCGGAAGAAACGCTTCATTTTGTGCTGGAGATCTTATGACGACCTTGATCAAGAATGGAACCATCATCACTTCTACGGATATGTACAAGGCCGATATTCTGGTAAAGAGCGGGATCGTTTCCGAGATCGGCAGGGAAATTTCAAAGATCGCGAGCGAAATCATCGACGCGACTGACAAGTGGGTTCTGCCGGGCGGGGTTGACATGCATACCCGGCTCGACACCCAGGTCGACGGCATGACCACCGTGGATGATTTCGAGACCGGAACCGCCGCCGCCGCCGCAGGCGGTACCACGACGGTAGTGGACCTTGTGAATATAGCGCCGGGATCAACTCTGGCGCAGGCAGTGGAGGCATGGAAGGTCAAGGCGGAGCAACGCGCCGTCGTGGATTATGGGTTTCACATTGCGTTGTCGGAAGTAAACGACGGGATACTGAGCGAGATTCCGTCCGTGGTGGATGCAGGGGTTACGAGTTTCCAGGTTTCACTGGAAGGCATCGGTGAGCACCGCATCAACGATGGCGCCGTGCTGGAGTTCCTGCAGCGGGTAACGGCTGCAGGCGGGCTTGCCTGCATCCATGCCGAGAACGGCGAGCTTATCGATCTGCTGTGGCGGCGCCTTTCAGCCGAGGGTAAAACCTCCGCCAAGTACCTCCCTGCACTCCGTCCGCCTGAAGCAGAGGCGGAAGCGGCGGGGCGCGTCATCGCCCTCGCCGATTTCGCCCGCACCCCGGTCTGCTTGATGGGAGTTTCCTCGGCGCATGCATTGGAAAAGGTCAAGGCGGCGCGGGACCGGGGACAAACGGTGTATGCCGAATCATGCCCTCAATACCTCCTTCTCAACAGCGACCGCTATGAGGACGCCGAATCCGTCAAATACTACGTCACTCCGCCGCTGCGACCTGCGTGGCACCAGGATGTTCTCTGGAAGGCGATCCGCTCGGGGGACATCCAGCTCATCGGCAGCGACCATGCTGCCTTCAACTTTGCCGGCCAGAAAGACCTGGGGAAAGACATCGTGCTCCAGGCTCCGCGTGGTTTCTCGGGAGTGCAGGAACGCTTTTGCGCCATCGCTTCGGAGGCCGTGCAAGGAGGCCGGATTTCAATGAACCGTGCCGTGGATCTGCTCTGCACCATGCCGGCAAAGCTCTTCGGCCTGTTCCCGCGCAAGGGGACGATCGCGGTAGGGAGCGACGCGGATCTGGTGATCTTCGACCCCAGGACCGATCAGATCCTGTCGAAAGCAATGGGGCTCTCCCGCGTCGATTACTGCGCCTATGAAGGGATGAGAGTACACGGGTATCCCTGGCTTGTGGTGCAGCGAGGGAAAATCATCGCCCGCGAAGGAAAAGCCATGGGACGCCCCGGAGGGGGCGAATTCCTGCCACGCGCCAAGACGGGCATGATCTGAGACGAATGGAGCCTAGATAAGGAAAGATTTATCTGTCGCCCGTTCAGGGCTCGGCTTGCCGCATCCCTGCGGACTCTTCTTTTACGGTCTCGAGGATGAATTCCATCTGCTTGCCGCGCAGTACGTAGCAGAGGTGCTGCTCCCAGAGTTTGCGCAGGAAGCGCAGCGCTGGATAACGGTTGTCGAGATTAATCAGATACTGCAGCCCGAGCGACTTCCAGATGGAGGCCATCTCGAGATGCTTGGTTTTGATGCGAAAACGGGCGGTCGTGTAGTAGTTGGTGTGGTAGGCCGGATCAAAATAGCTGAAAGAATACGAGTTCAAATGCCATTTGTGTGATGGATCCTGCCAGGAGATGGCGTCACTATGATGAGGCGTAATGATGACCACGCGGGCGTTGGGGCGTGTGATGCGGTAAATCTCCTCCATCACCAGCAGAATCGAATCCATATGTTCGATCACGTGAATGGCATAGACTTCGTCGAATGTGTTGTCCGCGAACGGATACGGCACTTGATTCAAATCGTGCACGATATCGACGCCGGGCAGCGGAATTCGGTCGATGCCGATGGCATGCGGGCGCTTCGTGCGGCCACAGCCGAGTTCCAGGATCTTCGCCTGCTTGACAACATGTTCCATGGCCACGGTGGGCGATCCTCCGGTAAGAAACGGTTCGAGGTCACACTTCAGGCTGAACATCTTAATCTTGGCACGGCACAGGCGTTTCCCGGAAAACCGATTTTTTCGCCCGCCTGAGCCGGGTGTGCTATTTTAGCTCCGATGAAAAAATGCTCCAAGTGCGGCAATAATTATCCCGACCAGTTTGACTTCTGTCCGGTGGAGGGCGGCGAACTGGAATTCGAGCCCGAGGACAAATCGCAAGAGGCAGAGTATCCTTCCGAACCGGCGCGGATCAAGGTTCGGACACTGCTTATCGCCCTGGCAATCCTCCTGTTGACAAGCGCGGTCAGCTTCGTCGGGGTTTTTTCCTATATTTACCTGCGGCCGAAGTTCGGCAACCTCGTAATCAAGACCACCCCTCCGGGCGCAACCATTTTTGTGGATGGGAAGGAGCGCGGTGTATCCGCGCTTACGCTGGGGGACGTAAAAGCGGGAGGGCACCAGGTAAAGGCGGCCAAGGACGGCTATGCAGATCTGGTACAGCAGGTGGAGGTGATGCCCTACTCCACGGAGAACCTGCATCTGACATTGAAGCCGCTCGTGCCCATCCTCACCAACGAACAACTCGCCGAACTGGAGTCCTGGAAGAAAAAGCTGGAGACCGCGCGCCAAGAAAACATGTTGCTCCCGCCTCCGGACGACTACAACGTGCTTTATTTTGCCAACAAGATGCTTGAGATCGACCCCAGCAATGCCGACGCCACCGAGGCGAAGAATGCGGTGGCGGAAGAGGTCCGCCAGAAGGCAGATCTTGCTTACGCTCGCGAGGACTGGCTGTCGGCGGAAAACGGGTATAAGAGCCTGGTGGTCATCTATCCGAACGACATCGCGATCAGTGAGCGCTTGGCGGACATTTCCGCTAAGATCGATGCCAGCGTGCAGGACAGGGAGAAGCAGATCGAGGAGTGGAAGAACAAGGCGGAGGCCGCCCTGAAGGTGGGAATTCTGCTCCCTCCCGAGAAGGACAACGCCTGGGATGCCTTGCACAACATCCTGCGGCTCGAAAAGAAAAATGTATATGCGCAGGGTGCGACCGCGCACCTGGTCGAGATCCTGCAGAATCGCGGGGACACCAAGCTCAGCAACGGCGATCTGCAAGGCGCCCGCGGCGACTTCAAACAGATCCTTCAGTATTTCCCGGATGACAAGTACAGCGCCTCGCGTGTGGTGATGATCGATGCCAGACTGGCGGATGCCGCCCGCGCCGAGCAACAGCGGCTTCAGCGCCAGCAGGAGGAACAGCAGCAGTTTCGCGAAAAACTCGCCACCCTGCGCAACTCGGCCATTGCCGCGTATCGGGCGGGAGCGCGGGACAAGTCGCTTTCGGAGTGGCAGGAGTATCTCAAACTCGATCCAACCGGCGACGAAGCCTATTTCTACCTCGGGACTATCTATCAGGATCAGAAACAGCTGGACACTGCGATTCTGAATTTCGAAAAATGCCTCTCGCTCAATCCCAACAACACACTTGCACACATGAACCTCGGTCTGCTCTATGACCGGCACCGAAACGACCTTGCGCAGGCGATGGAACATTTCGAAAAGGCTAAAGCCCTGGGAGGCGTCGACAAGTACACTCCCGACCGGATCACGGTGATGATCCAGGATTTGCAGGATCGCATGCAGTTGAATGCGATGCAGGCCACCGCGTTCCCCGTCGAGCACAAGCATGTCTTTTCGAGCTGCCGTGGGACGCTGCGCATCACGGATGAAGGGGTCGAATTCAAAACCACGGAATCCGACCACAGTTTCTTCGACGCCTATGGGGACCTGCGAGGCTTCACCGTGGAAGGAGACGAAATCTCGATGCGCACGCGGAACAACAAGAAGTACAACTTCAGGCTTCTCAAACCGGCAGACGCGAGCATGGTGCGGCGCCTTGCAGCGCTTCATTTCAAGGGAATCTAGCCCGCGCGGCGCATCTCGGGAACGGCGCGCGCTGCCACGAAACCCAAGTTCTTTAGAGCTGTTTCGGCCCCGCGTAGGGCGTCTTCGCCAGGGGTTCCCGTCGTACCGGACCGCCGTGCCGGACACGTTTGAAAAGACCGGTAATGCATGCCAGCAGAGAACCGAGCACGGCGCCGAAGAGCAGCGGAATCGGCTGCAGGTAGTTTCGGATCTGGCGCACCAGATTCGACGTGGAAATGAGCTGCTCGGCCTGAATCAGGGGAATGCCGTCACCGTTCTTGTTAACCAGCTGCACCGCCAGCAACAGATGAGTGTCCCGCCCTCCGCGGTTGGCGATCTGCCAGCGCCACGTGGCCCTGTCGCGCTCTCCGACCTGCTGCACCGCATCTTCCTTTTCCGGCTTCACTTCCATAGAGTCAGAACGGGACACGAGGCTCACATGCAGCTTGAGGGGTTCGCCCAACGACTGCAAAATGTGACGCTCCTCTGGAGTTATGCGCACATAATCGATCGATTCCGTCGAAAAATATGCGTCCCCCTCTTTCTCCTGGCTGGAGTTCAAGCGCTCCGGAAGCCGCCATCCGAATGAACCGATCAGGGTGTCTCCCAGATAGGCATTGATGGTGCCGGACTGGACGCCTCCGTCGGTCTTTTCCTCCACAAGGCGCGTGTTCAAATTGGCGATCGAAAGCGTGACGTTTTCCAGGTTCTCCTTGGTCTGTTTGAGCATGAAATACTGGCGTGCGAGGGAATCCTCCTTCGAAGTGAGGGTCTTGATGGTGTCGTCCTTCTGCCGGACCGAATTCTTGAGGTCCTGATTCTCTCCCGACAGCTTGGCGTTGTCTGATTGTTCTTTGTCGAGGTTGGAATGCAGGGATCCATTCTCGTTCTGGAGGTCGTCGTTGTCCTTCTGTATTTTCTGCATCACTTGTCCCAGCTCGGCGATCTGCGACGCAAGGTCCCGGTTGGGATCGATTTTGATCTTCAGAGAGTGTTCCAGGTTCGCCAATTCCCGCTGGTAACTCTGCGAAACTCCGCGGGCGCTGCGCAGGTCATCGCTCAGTCTCTGAAGCTGGGAGGAGGAGTTGTCCATCTTCTCCTGCAGGCTCGATGCCTGGTTACGCAGTCGGGTGATCTCGGCCTGCTGGCTCTTCGAATCAGATTCGAGCTTGCGATTCTCGCCTTGCGATTGAGTGACTTGCCGGCTGAGATCCTGGTTTCGATTCTGGAGATTCGTGATTTCCCGCATTGCGTCCTGGTAGGCGGGCAGCTGCGGCGCCACGTACTTCAAGACCGTGTCCCGATCGGTGCCGGATGCGGTTGCGATCTCGCGCGAAATGCGCTCGAATTCCTGCTCCACGTAATTTCGCTTTGCGTCATCCAGCTCGGTGTACTTCAAACCCTCGGTGAAGGTCGCCGCAAGAGCCTTGTCGAAAACACCGCTGTTGGGGAAACTGTCCTGCAGAGGGGCGTCGAACTTGTAAACCAGTTCGATAACAGTGGTGCCCGCAATCGCGGTGCCCGTGATGGCGCCGAGCTTGAACTTGATCTCGTCTCCCCCAAAGTCGAGGCCAAGCACGCGCACCTGTTCTCCCACCTTGAAACGCGGTGTAGCCCCCGCAAGCCCCTGGTCATTCCGAAAACTCTGGCCGGTGATGTACACGTACTGTTTGTCCGAGATGATCGGTATCTTCAGGTAGAGGGCTTTGTTTTCATAATTGCCGCGGTAACGTTCCTGGATGATGCGGCTGACGCCGGCAAACACGGCGCCGGCGCTCCACGCAAGCACGCAGACCGTAAGCAGAATCGATTTGATTTGAGCATGCCCGGGCTTCATATAATTTGGCCTTCATTGGCGGCAAACTGGCGCCGTGAAATCCGTACAACCCCCAATGATAACACAGAGACTCCAGACCATGGACCGCCAGCGTCTGATTTGACCCTTATCGGCGCACCTTGAAGCTAACAGCATGCGCGTGCTATAAAATCTGTTTTGAAAACGTCACAAAGCGGGATAGGTGAGAATTGCAGATCTTGCATGGTAGCCAGACCAACCAGGGACGAGTCAGAACCTCCAACGAAGACTCTTACGTGGAAAACGGAGAGACTGGGCTCTTCCTGGTGGCGGATGGAATGGGAGGACACGCAGCCGGTGAAATCGCCAGCCAGCTGACTGCATCGTCCGTTGACGACTGGATTAAGACCCACGCGGAAGACCATGGCAGACTCGCGGACGTTCTGCGGCTGGGGGCGCTGCAAGCAAACGCCCGCGTTTTTGATGCGCAACGAGAGAATCATGCCCTGGCCGGCATGGGCAGCACACTGACCGCCCTGCTGTTTCGCGGCCGCCAGTATTGCATCGCCCATGCGGGCGACTCGCGCGCCTACAGGCTCCGCAGCGGCATTCTCGATCAGCTTACCCGCGACCACTCGCTGGTCTGGCCCCTTTATGAAAACGGCATGATGCAAAAGTCGGAGCTGATCCGACATCCGCAAAAGAACCTGATCACGCGCTCGATCGGATCTCATCCGCAGGTAGACATCGATGTTCTGGAAGGAGAGGCGCTCGCCGGGGACATTTATCTCCTGTGCTCCGACGGTCTGACGGATACTGTCCCGGAGGAACGTATCTGCAAGGCGCTCTCCGATCCGCAAAAGACACCTCGTGAAATTGCTGATTTTCTGGTGGCAGCTGCAAATGAGGAAGGCGGGCCGGACAATATTACGGCTGTCGTCATCAAGCTGGAACCGGATGAACTCCGAAATTGGTGACTGTCACCAATTTCGCACATTAAGCCCGCCGCGCAAACCCCATGCGGACCTATCCGAGGCAACCTGCACTTGATAGAATGAGTTCTGGCCATGAAAGTGAATGAGATTTATTACAGTATCCAGGGTGAGTCGAGTTTTGCCGGATGGCCAAGCGCCTTTATCCGCCTGACTGCCTGCAATTTGCGATGCTCCTACTGTGACACGGAGTATGCCTTCTCCGAAGGGAAGGAGATGTCGCAAACAGAAATCCTTGCGACGGTTTCCGCTTATCCTGCGCGGCTTGTCCTTGTGACCGGCGGAGAGCCGATGCTCCATCCGGAAGTCCACCGCCTTTTTCAAGGGCTGCTCGACACCGGATACACCGTGTGCGTGGAAACGGGAGGGCAGGTCCCGCTGGAGGGTGTGGACCGGCGCGTGCACAAAATCATGGACCTGAAGTGCCCATCCAGCGGCATGCACGAACACAACGATTACAAAAACATCGAGCATTTGACTCCGAATGACGAAGTCAAGTTTGTAGTCGGGGGCCGGGCCGATTTTGACTGGGCCCTTGAGGTTATCGTCCAGCACGACTTGCCCTCGCGGGTCGGGGTCGTGCTCTTCTCTCCGGTTTACAACGTGCTTCCTTATTCGGACCTTGCTCGCTGGGTCATGGATTGCGGGCTCCGGGTGCGCATGCAGGTGCAGCTGCACAAGATCATCTGGCCAGGCGTCTTACGCGGAGTCTGAGTGTCCGGCGGCAGGCAGCCATGAATTCCTGGGAAATCATCTCTCAGGTGAGAGCGCGCGCGAACGAGGAACTGGGGGCGCTTCGCGTCCATGCGCCGCTCCGAATCGCGCTCTGCTATCCGAGCCAATACTCGATTGGAATGAGTTCGCTCGGGTTTCAAACCATCTACCGCGAAATCCATCTGCATCCGGGCGCCGCCGCGGAGCGCGCCTTTTTGCCCGACGATGCGAAAGCGCACCGGCAATTGCGATTGCCGGTATTTACTTACGAGACCGAGACTCCGCTGGGCAGCTTTCCTGTCATTGCTTTCTCGGTTTCCTACGAACTGGAGATCGCCGGCCTTCTGGAGATGCTGGATCTTTGCAGAATACCGCCGCTGCGCGCGGATCGTGGCAGCCGGCACCCGTTGGTGATAGCAGGCGGACCGCTGACGTTTTCGAATCCGCTGCCTCTGGCGCCGTTCGTCGATTTGATTCTCTTGGGCGAAGGGGAGGAGTTGATCCACGCCTTTCTGGACGCGGCCGCGAGCGGCGATCGTGAGGATCTGCTCCGCCACTTTGCCTCGCTGCCGTCATCCTTCGTGCCCGGGCAGACCCCCGGCTTGTCGGCGATTGCCAAGGCGGGCGACGACCGTCTGCCGGCGCGCTCGCAGATCCTCACCCGAAACACGGTCTTGAGATCGATGTTCTTGATCGAGCCCGAGCGCGGTTGTTCTCGCGGCTGCACCTACTGTGTCATGCGGCGCACGACCAACGGCGGCATGCGTCTTGTGCCGCCTGAAAAGGTGCTGTCCCTGGTTCCGGATGTTGCACGGCGCGTCGGACTGGTAGGCGCGGCCGTGACCGACCATCCGAGAATCAAGGACGTCGTGCGGGCAATCGTGGAAAGTGGGCGGGAGATCGGCATATCGAGCCTGCGCGCGGATCGCCTGAATGACGAACTTGTCGAGTTGCTGCGCTCGGGCGGATACCGGACCTTGACGACTGCTTCCGACGGCGCCTCACAACGCCTGCGGAATGCGGTGCAGCGCCGGACGAACGAGGGGCATCTGATCCGGGCGGCGGAACTGGCGCACAAATACAAATATGAGCAATTGAAGCTCTACGAAATGATCGGACTGCCGGATGAAACGCTGGCGGACATCGACGAACTCGCGCGCTTTTGTATGGAGCTGGCGCGCATAACGCCTGTGTCCCTGGCGATCTCCCCCTTTGTGGCCAAGCGCAACACGCCTCTGGATGGAGCCCCTTTCGAGCCCATTTCCTCGCTGGAAAATAAGCTGGCAAGGTTGCGAGCCTGTTTGAAAGACAAAGTCGAGATCCGCCCCACCTCCGCGCGCTGGGCCTGGGTCGAGTACATGCTCGCGCAAGGAGGAGAAGACGCGGGTATGGCAGCGCTCGACGCATGGCGTGCAGGCGGCAACTTCGCCGCTTGGAAGCGCGCCTTTAGAATTGCACCTTTACGCCATGATGCTCCAGATGCACCGCGTCGATAAATCGGATTTTCCGCGACTCGAGGGTCATGGTCAGCGTGTGTGTGCGCGCACCTCCGCCGAAGAAACGCACGCCCTTGAGCAGGGCGCCGTCGGTTACCCCGCAGGCAGCGAAAATCATCCTTCTGCCGGGAGCGAGATCTTCCGTCTGATAGACCCGCTTCAAGTCGTCGATCCCCATTTCTTTAAGGCGCCTCTCGTGATCCGGTTTGGCGGGAACCAGCCGTGCCTGCATCTCCCCGTGCAGGCAGCGCAGCGCCGCGGCCGCGAGCACGCCTTCGGGGGCGCCGCCGATGCCCATTACCGCGTGCACACCAGTGCCGACGACGGCCGCCGAGATTCCCGCTGAAAGGTCGCCGTCTCCGATCAGGCGGATGCGCGCGCCCGCCTGGCGAATGTCGCGAATCAGATCCTGATGCCGGGGACGGTCCAACACGACCACCACGAGATCCTCGACGTCGCGTTCGAGACGTTTGGCAATGGCCTTCAGATTGTCTTTTACGGGAGCGTCGATATCGATCGCGCCCCGGCTGGATGGGCCAACGATGATCTTATTCATGTAGCAATCGGGCGCGTTCAACAGCCCGCCCTTTTCCGAGGCCGCCAGGACCGCGATGGCATTGTTCGTTCCGGTGGCGCACAAATTCGTGCCTTCCAGGGGATCAACGGCGATGTCCACGACTGCATGCTCGTGCTCGGCATCTCCGGGACCCCGGCCCACTTTCTCGCCGATGTACAACATCGGGGCCTCGTCGCGTTCGCCTTCCCCGATGACAATCGTGCCGTCAATGGGGAGGCTCAACATCGCCTCGCGCATGGCTTCCACCGCCACCTTGTCGGAGTAGTTCCGGTCTCCGAGTCCCATGGTGCGCGCGCAGGCCATGGCCGCCTTTTCCACAACTCCCACGAATTGGTGACCCAGCAGTTCTTCCATCTTCTTCCTCCGCATTATAGGTTGGGTGCCGTAGCTCGATAACCACGGGCCATTCGAGCCTGCCGACCGATTCTACCGCGATGTAGCCCAAATATCATCGTGAAGAAAAAGGGGCAAGGCGTTTTCCACGGTTTCAGCGGTAATAGACTTTGCGGGTCAGCCTGTCCGGATCTTTGAAATATGCTCCGAGCTGCCTCAGTACCGACTCGCACGTGCCGGCCCCATCCACATCAAGAAAGTTCAGGCGCCTTCTGTTTTTGGAGATCCAACGTGCCACGATTTCATTTTCCCGTTCGTCGATTCCTTCAGGTTCGCTCCGCCGGGTTCTGAAGTACAGGCTTCGTATTTTTGCGCCCAGTTTTTTGGAGGGAGCGCCGCCGAGCGGCACAGATTGCTCGGCGACGAACGCACCGTTCTTCAGAAAGTAGATCTTGGCAGCATCACCGACAGGGACCAGAAGCAGCAGATTGCGCCCGCGGCCATAGCGGCCCGGCTGCTCGTGGACTTCTGTCTGAAGATTGATGGCGGGGTGAAAGTCCCTGATCAGGCGCATCTCCAGAAGGAGCGCTTCTACTTCTGTCGCGCAGGTTTGAAATTCAAGGGAATAGAGCTGGCTGTGGATTCTTGCCACTTTGGCATCTTCGAGTGCTCGCGGCGCAAAGTAAGATCGCAACCGCCGCCGCAGGTTTCCGGCCTTGCCAACGTAAATCACCTCGCCAGCCCGGTCTCTCATCAGGTAGACGCCGGGTAACGCCGGGACGCGCGTGAGCAGGTCGCGGCCGAATGCAAACCTGCTGAAATCGACCTTGACCACCGCTTCTTCGATCCAACGCTCTATCTCTTCCGGACTGTGGCGGCGATTGATTGGGACCAGATCAACCAGGCCTTCGAACGCGCTAGCGAGGAATCGAGCCATCGAGGCAGGCTGTTCGGTGTCCGGCGGAGGCAGATTCAAAGTGGAGGCCAGGTCTTCAGGGTGGCGGGGCCGCGATCTCCGCGGAAGGGCGCGCCCGGCAAGCGCGCTCAATTTCAGGGACCCTCCATCCCACTCCGAAATGCCCACGGATCGCAAGAGCCGGTTCCAGATCTGAAGTTCGCGCACGCTCCAGACCAACAGTAAATGGTCTTGCGCTTCCCTGCGCGCCGCACGGAGAGCTTCCCGGTTTGAAACCGCCGCGTCGCCCTGGAATTGAAATTCGCAGGATGTGCCGGTTCCGGGGAGATGAAGTGCCCCCCGATAAAAACGAGGATGCGTCACAGTCCATTGGAGGAAGAGCACAGCGGTTTCAAGCGGGCCGGCGGGCGGTAGAGCCTTAAAGTGCCAGAGGCCGTGCCTCTCCTGAAACCGCTCATCGTGTTTCAGGATGCCTCTCAGAACTTTGTCGGCTGCGAAGGAGTTGGGAGAGTGAATGTTCAGTACGTCGCGCAGAATCTCTTCAGCAGAAAGTGGCCGACCTGCCTTCGCAAGATAACCGGCAATCTTTTCACGCATGTCGTCACTCGAGGGTCCAGGACAAGCATAACACGGCGACAGGGCACGAGCCCCACGAGTGCTAACATAAGATTGCTACGGCACGTGGACTTCGACTTGGATGTGATCCTGCTTCAGGCGGCGCGCTCTCGCTGGACCGCGATTGTCAGATCTTGCGCCGATAAACTTCGCACCGGTGACCAATCCTGAGAATCAAAACATCGTCACCGAGTATGGCATAAATCACCCGATAATCGCCGACGCGATATTTGCGGAGGCCAATGAAGCGTCCTTTGAGTACCGGAGATGTTTCTGGCTTCCTGGCGAGTCCGCCTTCGATCTTAGCGAGGATTTTTGCGGCTTCTACCTTTGAGAGACTCTTGAGGTCGCGCTCGACGGATGTCTTATAAACAATATTATAAGCCAAGAGACTTCCTCAGTTCTTTACTGGAAACCACCGGATCCGTTTTATCAAGAAGACGGTCGAGGGCTATTTGAAGATCGGAATAGTCTTCAATGTAGGATTCGAGAGCCTTTTGAAGGATGTACGAACGCGGCCTCTCGGTTTCTTTGGCGATGTGGTCAAGCTGCTCCGCCAGCTCTTTGGGAAGCCTCACCGATATTGCTGTACCCATACGTCACCTCCTGATAGCATTGTATCACGTTGCATGCATACAGATACATATATGCTAAGAAGGCTCATATGCGTGACCAGGTGTTCTTGAAAATGTCTCCCGTACAAGAACGTCCAAGTCCACGTCTAGGTCCATGTCCAGGTCCACGTGGGGGAAGTGGTTTAAGTTAGCGCTTATGGGGCTCACACTTTGGGCTGTGGACGGGTCCTCGCTTTGGGGGGCTCGTCACTGTCTGAATCGCCGCGCCTCTAATTAAGTTTGGAACTACCCCTGGAGTTTCACGTAAAATGTTGAGCGTATGCAACAACTTTAGGGAGGTAAGGGCATGACCTACGAAGCGCGCGAACAGCGCCTGTCAAAACATCTGGTTTCATTCTTCGTGGTCCTATTCGTTCTGTGTCTGGGGATTGGGATTGGAACTTTGATATCCCATCGAGCCATAGCCATGGGGCCAGGGGACAGCCAGCTCAAAATCCAAAGCGGCGGGACGTCCCTGGCAAACCCGGGAATCCAGGCTATGTCGCAGGCGTTCGAGGAAGTCGCGAAGAGAGTCGGCCCTGCCGTGGTCAACATCAATACCGAGGCCGTCATCTCGTTCACGACGCGCCCCGGAGGGTCAGGGCGAAACAACCAACAGATGCCGGATTGGTTCGGGCAAATGTTTCCCAACGCGCCTCAGCAACAGCGTACCCTCAGCAGCCTTGGTTCCGGGATCTTCGTCGATCCGAAAGGTTATATCATCACCAATAACCACGTTGTGGCGGATGCGACCAAGATCAAAGTGAATGTGAAGGACGGAAAGGAATACCAGGCGCGAGTCATCGCAGGCGACGAGCTGTCGGACATTGCCGTCATCAAAATCGACGGCGACAAGGAATTTCCCTATGTGAAGATCGGCGACTCGAGAGCAATGAAGGTCGGCGACTGGGTCATCGCGATCGGCAGCCCCTTCGGATTGGAACAGTCCGTCACCGCCGGCATCGTCTCCGCCATCGGCCGCGTTTTTGAAAGTGTCGAGAGCGCGGATCAACAACAAATGCTATTCAATGATTATCTGCAGACGGATGCGGCCATCAACCCGGGCAACAGCGGCGGCCCTCTGGTCAACATGAACGCAGAGGTCATCGGCATCAACAGCTTCATCAACACGACGAACCGCGCCAATGCTGGAGTGGGATTCGCCGTGCCGGCGCACATTTTCGTAGAAGTCTACAACCAGATCCTGGAAAAAGGGAAAGTCAGCCGCGGATATCTGAGCGTGAATATGAACATCGAGTTTCCCTTTACTCCGGCAATGGCCGACTACTTCGGCGTGAAGCAGGGCAAGGGCGTGCTCATCACGGGGTTGGTCGAAGAGAACGGCCCTGCCGCCAAAGCGGGAATCAAGCCCGAGGATGTGATCATCGAATTTGATGGCAAGAAAATAACAAGCGTCCAGGAGCTTCGCCTCGCCGCCGCGAACACCCCGCCGGGGCGAACCGTCAATGTCAAGGCCGTGCGCTTCGGGACGGTCAAGGACTTCAGTGTGACACTGGCAGAGAGGCCCCTCCAGGAACAGGCGAAGCAAGGCATCAGCTTCGAGCCGAAGGCAGAACCCAAGACCGAAATCGGCATGAACATCGACAACGTTCCTACGCGCCTTGCTCAGAGTCTCAATATTTCCGGTGGCGCGCTACTGGTTTCGGTCAGCCCGGGAAGCCTGGCAGAGGATGCCGGGCTCGTAGGGCAGCGAAATCAGGCAGGAAATTTCGACATCGTCCAGACGGCCAATGGCAAAAAGATCGAGGTCGCGCAGGACCTCCTGGATATTCTCAAAGGTCTGAAGAGCGGCCAGGCGGTGATTCTCAAGATCCTCCGCGTTCCAATGGATGCCTCCGGGCGCATCGCAATGGACGCCTTCGGCAAGCCCGCCACCTCGACTGGTTACACGAGTATTGTAATGCCATAGGATCCAATTCGGGTTTTCGATTTCGGATTGCGGATTTTGGGTTCATTCCCAATTCCTGCAATCCGAAATCATCTCCTTCCTCCCTGCTGGCAGATTCCCTTTCAGTCAAAAATTGGCGCGCGTCACAGCCCTCTCGCAATGCGCACCCCCAGTTTTGACACGTGATTTGAAATTGCCGTTTGAAAGGGCTATGCTGAGCCTTCAATCGCCCCGGTGCTGCTCAAGATCCGCTGCGGATAGCGTACCCATGGGGCCATCTAGAAGGAGATTCCGATGATCCATCCTGCGGAGCGCACGCAAAAAGTCGAATACGCGATTCGCGACATTTTGAAAAAAGCGGAACAGGCGAAAGCCGCAGGAAAGCAGCTCCTCTATCTCAACATCGGCGACCCGATGGTGTTCGACTACAAAACGCCGCCGCACATGATCGAAGCATGCTATAAAGCGCTGCTCGATAATCACACGGGCTATGCAAATTCGTCAGGGGTCCAGGAAGCTCGCGACGCGATCGGCAATGCCGCCAGACGAAAGGGAATCAAGAGCTGGCTCGATCTGTTCGTCACTTCCGGCGCCTCCGAAGGCATCGAGCTTTGCCTGACGGCTTTGCTGAATCCGGGGGACGAGATACTGACGCCGTCTCCGGGGTATCCGCTTTACACGGCCGTTCTCGGGAAACTGCAGGCGCAAAACGTTCCCTATTACCTCGACGAGGAGAACAACTGGGAACCGGATATTGCCGATATGAAGAAAAAGATCTCCCCGCGAACGCGTGCCCTGGTTCTGATCAACCCCAACAATCCTACCGGCTCCAGGTACTCGAGGGAGGTCCTCGAGGAGATCGTTAACCTCAGTCTGAAGCACAATCTCATGATCTTCTCGGACGAGATCTACGACAAGCTGGTGCTTGACGGCGAGGACAGCATTTCGATCGCATCGCTCTCGGATGAGGCGCCAATAGTCACGTTTAACGGACTTGCCAAGAGTTACCTGGTGCCCGGGTTCCGCATCGGCTGGGCGATCGTGACAGGGAAGCAAGCGATGATGTCGGAGTACATCGAGGCCGTCAACAAGTGTCTCAGAGCCCGTTTGTGCGCGGTGACACCGCTGCAATATGCTGTCAAGCCGGCGCTCGAAGGTCCTCAGGATCACCTTGCGGAAGTGAAGGCGAAGCTCCGCCGCCGGCGCGACATCACCCACCGCCGCTTGAACGCCATACCCGGCATTTCCTGTGTGAAGCCGACGGCTGCCTTTTATGCCTTTCCACGTCTTCACATCGAACAGCCGGACGAGGAATTCGTTGGAGATCTTATCCAGGAGACCGGAGTGGTCGTGGTGCACGGCGGCGGGTTCGGCCAACGGCCAGGTACCCGCCACATGCGGATCGTTTTTCTCCCCCAGGAAGAGATTCTGGAAGAGGCGTTTGACCGGCTGGAAAAGTTCATGACCCAGCACGGCCGCAAGCACGCTCGAGCCTGATCAATCGTGGCGAATGACGGGTGATGATGCAGGAACCCGTCGCCCGGCATTCGTCAATCGTCACCCTTCAATCGTTTCGGAGGTGCCATGAAAACCCTACTTCTGTCGCGCAAGGAAATGGAGAGCTTCTTCACAATGAAGATGTGCATGGAGGCAGTGGAAAAAGCGTTCGCCGGCCTTGCTCAGGGCGATGCCTCCATGCCGCAGCGCACGCCGATCGCACTGCCCGAAAAGGCTGGATTGGCGCTATTTATGCCCGCGTACATTCGAAACCTGGGAGCCCTCGGGACCAAAGTGGTGACGGTCTACAAGGACAATGTTAAAAAGCACGGCCTGCCCTCGGTGCTGGGAACCATCCTCCTTCTCGATGAGGATACGGGATTTCCCATTTCAATAATGGACGGCGGGTTCCTCACCGCCATGCGTACAGGCGCCGTCGCCGGCGTTGCCACGAAATACATGGCCAGACCGGAGGCAAGCGTCGGCATGATCTTCGGCTCTGGAGTGCAAGCATTTACCCAGGTGCTGGCGATTCACGAGGCGAGGCCACTCCGCAAGCTGTTGGTCTGGTCGGTGGATTCCGAAGATGCCCGGCTGGCTTTTGCCCGCAAGGTCACGGAAAAAACCGGAGTCCCCGTCGAACTGGCACGCGATCCAGCCGGGGCCGTGCGACAGGCGGAGATCGTGGTGCTTGCCACGAGCGCCTCGGAACCGATCGTCGAGGGCAGCTGGTTCAGAAACGGGACGCACATCAACGGCATTGGCTCTCATACCCCGAAGATGCGCGAGCTCGACACGCTCACCGTGCATCGCAGCCGGATCGTGTGCGATCTCACGGCGGCCTGCAAAGCCGAGGCTGGGGATTTCCTGATCCCAGCACAAGAAGGTACATGGACTTGGGATAAGGTCGCCGGCGATCTGGGAGATGTCATCCTCGGTAAGGTTCCCGGAAGAACATCGGCGGAAGATCTCACACTTTTCAAATCCGTGGGATTGGCAATCCAGGATGTCTCGGCCGCCAAAGCCGTTTTCGACGAAGCTGCCAGACGAGGTATAGGAACGGAGTTTCAGTTTTAGAAAGTAGCAGCAGCTCAGGGCGTAAGCTCATCTCGGCGCCAAGATATGCTCGCTGTAGCTCTTCGACGTGGACTTGGACCTCGACGTGGACGTGGACTATCCTTCCTGACGTGAAGTTTCCCAAGCAGGAGGTTCTCGAAAATGTGTCTAGCACAAGAACGTCCAAGTCCAAGACCAAGTCTAGGTCCAAGTCCAGGTGGGGGTAACGGCTTAAGTTAGCGCTTATGGACATGCTCCCCGGGTTGTAGTTGCAGTATCTCGACCGCAGATAAAGGCTTGGTTGACTTTGACTTGTGGCATATTATAATGTTTCCGTGGGAGGAGTCTGGAGATAGAGTGGACATATCTCGCTACCACCGCTGCCCAAGCGGGAAAATCCGAGGAAATTGAAATCGGTCAATATCTTATGGATGCCAAACCCGGCCTTAGCCTCGATGAACGATCTCGCGAGATCCTCCAATGGGCGATCTCGACCTTTGTAGCCACGGGTAGGCCGGTGGGTTCCCGCACCGTCGCCCGCCGGAGCCACGAGCATCTGAGCCCTGCCACGGTGCGCAATATCATGGCGGACCTGGAGGAGATGGGCTATCTGCGTCAACCGCACCCCTCTGCCGGGCGAATTCCGACGGACAAGGCTTACCGCCTCTATGTCGATTATATGCTGGAAAAGCAGGAGATCTCGCTTGGGGAACGCCAGTTGATCGATCGCAGCCTGATGTCGCAAGACAACCCGGATCAGCTCATGACGCGCACTTGCCAGGTTCTTTCTCATGTGTCTCAAAACCTGGGAATCGTGGTTTCGCCCCCCATCAGCCAAGTGGCACTCCAACACATCCAGTTCATGAAGCTGTCGGATAATCGGATCCTGATCATCCTGGTATCGAAGTCGGGAATCGTGCAAAACCGAGTCATCCATCCCACAGAGGAGTTCAGCCAGACGGAACTCGATCAGGCGGCGCGCTACATCGTCGACCACTTCAAAGATAAGACGCTCAAAGAGATCAAATTGCTATTGTCAAAAATGATACGGGAGGAGAAGGCGCGCTACGACCAGCTTGTACGTCGCGTGATCCTGCTGAGCGCCGAGACTTTCTCGGAGACTGCCGAAGAATCCGAATCCGAGGTTTATCTGGATGGCGCCTCAAATCTAATCAAGAATCCTGAGTTCTCCGATATTACAAGGATGAGGGTCCTTTTTGAGACCATCGAGCATAGGAGCCGGCTGGCGACCCTCATATCCGAATGCATACATGGCGACACCCAGGAGGTGCGTATCACGATCGGAACTGAAAACGCTCTTCCCGGCGTGGAGGACTGCACGCTGATCGCCTCGAGGTATGTCGTGGATGAAAGGACCATCGGATCTCTTGGGATTCTGGGTCCTACCCGCATGGAATATGCCCGGGCCATATCCCTGGTCGAATATGTAGCCAGGATTTTTGGCCGTGTCATGGGCAGTGAAGGAACGCGAGTATGACTTCGAAGATGACCAACAATGTGCCGGACGTCCCTGAGGCGGCTCCTGAACAGAAGGCCGCCGTGTCGGATGAGTCGGATTCCGGGACGCAGGGAACCCGGGAGGACGAGTCGGTGCAGCTCCAGGCAGACCTGGCGGCAGCAAAAGCCGACGCGGATCAGTGGCGAGACCGATTTCTGCGCAAAGCGGCCGAATTTGAGAATTACCGCAAGCGCAGCGATCGAGAGCGCGCGGAGACGACGACGCTGGTGATGAGCTCGGTAATCGAGGAATTCTTGCCAATCCTAGATGGGTGCGAACGGGCGTTGAAAAGCTTCCAGGAAGAGACCGGACAGGCGGCAACCTTGCGGAAATATCGGGAAGGTGTGGAGCTCATCTACAAACAGCTGGTCGATACTATTAGCCGTCTGGGGGTAATTCCCATCGAAGCCAAAGGGCACAAATTCGATCCCCATTTTCATGAGGCGTTGACTCGCGAGGAAACACTGGAATTCGAAGACAATACGGTCATCGAGGAACTTAGGCGCGGCTATCTTTTCAAGGACCACCTGCTCAGGCCGGCACAGGTGGTTGTCGCCAGCAATATCCGGCTAAAAACCAACGAAGGCGCCACTCAATAGTGAAACATGGCCAAAACCATCGGAATTGATCTCGGCACGACCAACTCGTGTGTTGCTGTCCTCGAGGGCTCCGCGGTTCAAATTGTGCCCAACAGCTTGGGGGGCAGGACTACTCCCTCAATCGTTGCCTTCGCTGGAAAAGGCGATCGGCTGCTTGGCCAGATCGCCAAGCGCCAGATGGTGACGAATGCCGGGAATACAGTCTATGCCGTTAAGCGTCTCATGGGTCGCAGATTTGACTCCCCGGAAGTTCAGAGGCTTAAATCGTACCTCTCCTACAAGCTTGCCGCTTCAGATAAGGGAGACGTTCGCATCTCAATCCAGGGCAAGGACTACAGCCCTCCAGAGATCTCCGCCATGCTTCTGCAGTACCTGAAGAAAATGGCGGAGGAATTCACCAACGAAACGGTAACGGAAGCGATCATCACGGTGCCCGCCTACTTTGATGATTCGCAGCGCCAGGCCACAAAGGATGCCGGCCGGATAGCCGGGCTCGATGTGAGACGTATCATCAACGAACCGACCGCGGCCGCGCTGGCTTATGGACTGGGAAAGAAGGAACGGGAGCGCGTAGCGATTTTCGACTTGGGAGGGGGAACTTTCGACATCTCGATCCTCGAATTGAACAAAGGCATTTTCGAGGTGCTTTCGACCTGCGGCGACAGCTTTCTCGGCGGCGAAGATTTCGACCAGCGCATCATGGAATGGATGATTGGCGAGTTTGAAGCCGAGTGCGGCATCCACCTCGGCGAGGATATACTCGCGCGCCAAAGGCTCAAGGAAACGGCCGAAAAAGCGAAGTGCGAGCTTTCCACCATGGTGGAAACACACATCAATCTCCCCTTCATCGCCGGAGATGCCAAGGGCCCCAAGCACTTCGACAAAGTTCTCACGCGCGCGAAGTTTGAGTCTCTGGTCCAGGTATTGATCGAGCGCACGACCTCTTACTGCGAGCAGGCGCTGAAAGACGCGGGACTCAAGCCTGCCGAGATCGACAAGGTCATCCTGGTAGGCGGGCAGACGCGTACGCCCGCGGTTCAACGGCATGTGGCGAAGATATTCGGGAAGCAACCCTCCGCGGAAATGAATCCTGATGAGGTCGTCGCCGTAGGGGCCGCCTTGCAGGGCGGCGTACTCGACGGCGAGTTGAAAGACATCGTTCTCCTGGACGTGTTGCCACTTACGCTGGGTGTGGAAACCCAAGGCGGGCTATTCGCGCGGATCGTCGAGCATAACTCGACCATTCCCCTGAGAAAGACGACGGTCTTTACCACCGTAGCCGACAACCAATCCGCCGTGGAAGTGCACGTTTATCAGGGCGAACGTGATTTGGTACAATTCAACCGCTCGTTGGCTCGTTTCGAGCTGGTCGGCATCTCCCCAGCGCCCCGTGGAGCGCCGCAAATCGAGGTCAGCTTCGACATCGACGCCAACGGAATCGTGAGCGTGTCGGCGCGCGACAAGGTTTCTGGAAAGGAACAAGTCGTCCGCATCACGCCTTCGACGGGACTAAGCAAGGAAGAAATCGATCAGATGATCTTCGAAGCACGCCAGTTTGCCGAGGGCGATCGAAGACTGAAGGAGTGCGCGGAGTTGCGCAACCGCATTCAGGGCCATGTTGCTACGATTGCCAGGAGTTTCGGGGAGTTCGGCTGGCTTCTGAGCAATGTAGACCAGGCATCCATTAAAGAAGCGATCCTGAAAACAAGATCGCTGCCTGAGAAAGAGGCGAACCCGGGTGTTTTCAGGGACCTGCTAACGGAGCTGGAATCGGGAGCCGCGAAGTTGACGGCGGCAATGCTCAACCTGCCCGCCGACGCCGGTGCCCAGCCTCAGAAGGATCCGGATGCGGATGTCGAGGAACAGGACCTGCAAAGACTGATGAAATCTGCCCTGGACGAGGCGAACGGGAAAAAACCGTAGCGTGGAGTGAGTCGTTTGAACCAGAAGAGAGACTACTACGAGGTGCTCGGTGTTTCCCGAGATACCTCCGATCAGGAGATCAAGAGCGCATATCGCAGGCTCGCCGTCAAATACCACCCCGATAAAAACCCGGGATCCAAAGAAGCCGAGGAGAAGTTTAAGGAGGCCGCCGAGGCGTACAGCGTCTTGAGCGATCCGGAAAAACGCGCCCGGTACGATCGTTTTGGACACAGCGGCATGCAGGGCGGTTTCAGCGGTTTCGATCCCGCGATCTTCAGCGATTTTGGCGACATACTCGGAGACTTTTTCGGGTTTGGAGACCTCTTCGGCGGGTCCAGGCGTCGTCATGGGCCCGAACGCGGCGCGGACCTTCGCTACGACCTCAAGATCTCTTTTCGAGATGCCGCCTTCGGCCTCAAGACAAAAATCAAGATTCCGCGCCAGGAAACCTGTAGCGCATGCGGGGGAAGCGGTGCCACGAAGGGAAAGAGCGCCGTGACCTGCCCGACATGCAAGGGCGCCGGCCAGGTACGTTATCAGCAGGGCTTTTTTTCCATCAGCCGCGCTTGCCATCAATGTAATGGTGAAGGACGGATTATTCGCGACCCTTGCGACGCTTGTCATGGCCGCGGCCTCGTGCGGAAAGAAAGAGTGCTCGAGCTGAAGATTCCCGCGGGCGTGGACAACGGCTCGCGGCTGCGTATTCAGGGAGAAGGTGAGGCGGGTGGACGAGGCGGACCGGCGGGCGATCTCTATGTGGTCATCCTCGTTGAAGAGCACCCGTTTTTCCAGCGCCAGGGGAACAACATTTACTGCCAGATACCCATTGGAATCACACAGGCCGTTCTCGGCGCCGACGTCGCCGTGCCCACCCTCGAAGGCGAGGAGAAGCTGAAGCTTCCCGAAGGAACGCAAGGAGGCACCGTATTCAGGCTGCGCAACAAAGGCATAGTCAGTTTGAACGAGCGGGGGCGTGGAGATCAGTTCGTCACGGTCAATGTGGTTATTCCCTCGAACCTCAGCAGAGAGCAACGCCAATTGTATGAAAGCCTGGCGAGCCTGAACAAAGACGACGAAAGCTCTCACGAACGAAACATATTCGAGAAAGTAAAAGATATCTTCGGGTAGTCGGTGCCTATGTCCCGAAGGCGCTTCTTCATCCTGAAAGATCAAATCCTGGACGGAGCAGCCGTCCTCGGACCCGAGCAGGCCCATCACCTGCGCGCCGTCCTGCGTCTCAGTGCCGGCGATGAGGTCGAAGTGTTCGATGGAGAGGGCCACGCTTACTCAGGCCGGGTTGAGTTCCTGGGCAAAGAGACCCATATTGCCTCCCTCGCGCGACTTGATTCCACCGCACAATCCGGCACTACATTCGTGCTCGCTGCCGCCCTCATAAAGCTGGACCGGTTCGAGTGGATGCTGCAAAAGGGAACCGAGCTGGGAGTAGATCAATTTCTTCCTCTCGAGACTCGTTTCTGTTCCGTGCGCATCCCGGCGTCGCGGCTCGAAGCCCGTCTGGAACGCTGGGATCGCATTCTCCGGGAAGCTTCCAGGCAAAGCAGGAGGCTCACGGTTCCGAAGATCCGGCCACCGTTGGCGTTTGATGCACTCTTGACATCAACTGAGCATGCAGGGTATGCCCGATTCATGCTTCACGAAAGGGCGAACGAGCGCCTGAACGCGGCGGACTTCACACCAAAAAAGGTTCTGCTTTGTGTAGGTCCTGAGGGCGGATGGGAAGAAACGGAAACCCGTGCAGCCGGAGAAGCCGGTTTCCGAATCGTCAGCATCGGACCGAGAGTTCTGCGAGCCGAAACTGCGGCTCTTGCAGCCTCTGCGATTCTCCAGTTCCTCCTGGATAACCCGCGGCGATAGGGTATCATCAGACCTTTAGCCGGCATGAATGGCACTGTCGGGGAGTCATTCTTGCAGGTCTTCGATAGAGGAGGGCAAGTGCGTACAAAGGTGGCACTCCTGGCTCTAGTGTTAGTAGCTGCTCCTGCCTTCGGGCAAGATCGTCCGCTTGTCACCGAGAATCCCGAACTGCTGTCCTTAGGCATCGTCCACGCCGACTTCGGGGTCGAATTTTACCACCGGCAACTTTACACGTTGTCGGGTCTTGAAGGGGACCTGATGCGGCTCGGTGTAACCTCCGTGCGCGTCGGCGTCGGGGAATACGCGGAATTCCAAATCTCGGGCGTTTTTCGCGACTTTTTGACTGTGGCGAACCGGACGACTCCAGTCATCCCCCCCACGTTCGCCGGCAATTCCACCAGCGATTTCGGCGACATTATTCTGGGCACGAAACTGAAGCTCGCGGGTGAAAGCGCGAAGCGTCCGGCGATTTCATTCAAGTTTGCCGTTCAGCTCCCGAATGCCACAAATGAAAGCGGGCTGGGCGCCGACGAGACGGAGTTTTATGCGCGCACCCTCGTCGCCAAGCACTTCGGCAAGGCAGAGGTGATTGGAAACATCGGCATGGCGATTCTCGGATCCTCTATCATTCCCAATACGCAGGCCGATTTGCTCACCTACGGCGCCGCATTCGTTCTTCCGGTGAGAAACAAGCTGGAACTGGTCGGAGAGGTGAACGGGCGCCAGGGACCGCCGCGCGTCGGCAACGAGAGTCTTTCTCAGGCTCTCCTGGGCGCGCGTGTGCATGCGGCAGGACTGCGCTGGGATGTCGCCGGCCTCGCCGGCCTCAAGCACTTCAGTCCTGGCTCGGGGCTGAAGATAGGGGTAACCTATGAATTCCAGGCTTTTCAGCGAAAGAAAGGGCCAAAAACAATTCCACAGGGGGCGCCAAAAAAGACCATGCCGCCGGATTCCAGGTGAGATTCGAGGACCCTTTCAAGAAGTAGGGTCGAATGGGCGGCGAAATGGGTAGCAACAGCGAGGCCCCCGTGGTGGTCACGACCACCGGGAAGTCGAGCGAGGCGTCCGTAATCAAGAGCCTGTTGGAAAGCTACGGTATTCCCTGCCATTATTCATCTGAACATCCGCAGCAGCTCTATCCCGTATCCGGCGAAGGACTGACTGAAATCCGCATCTTTGTCCCCGCCGCTCTGGCTCTGGAAGCGCAACGCGTACTCAAGGAACATCGCCGCCAAGGCCACCTGCATCTGGTCGAGATCTGAGAGTGAATTTGCCCGCGATCCTCCGGTGTATCTGTTTACCTTGGATGGCCCGCGCGGCATGCACTCGAAGTTATGCACAAAACCCCCACGTTCATAAAGATCCACGCAAGTTGTTTCATTGCTATGGATAACAAGGTGAATTGAAAACCATTTTCACAGGTAATTCACAAGCCTCCGGCATCAGCGCTCTTGGGTTGCACACCCCGAAGTTTATGGGAGGAGTGCCTGGAGATTGAGGAGAGATGCGCCGGAGATGCGCAGGACTTTGTCCCTCGATTTCAGGCCGGCAATAATCCGGATTCGGGATCTGGGGATCCCCATCAGTTTGGAAAAGAACTCCACCACGGCACGGTTCGCGGCGTCGTCCACCGGAGGGGCTGAGATCTTCAGTTTCAACGCGCCGTTGTGAATTCCGACGAGCTCGGTGCGGCGTGCTCGCGGCTGGACGTGCAGAGGCACTTCCAGGCCCTCAGCCGTTTCCCTGATCCGGCAGCCGCCGCTATCCACGGGAGCGCTCTCCGAAAATGGCGGTGCCGATGCGAACAATAGTCGCGCCTTCCTGGATGGCGGCCTCGAAGTCATGGCTCATCCCCATGGAAAGATCCCCGCGCCCGAGACAGCCCGGCATTTCCCTGGCAAGCGAAAGGCTCAGTTCCCGCAAGGCGGCGAAATAAGGCCGCGCGTGGTCCGGCTCCTCGAAATATGGAGGTATGGTCATGAGCCCGTCCAGGCGCAGCCCCTGGAGATTCAGAATAGCATTCGTAATGTCGGCGACCTCGCGACTCTCAGCGCCGAACTTGGTCTCTTCGTGTCCCAGATCCACCTGGATCAGAATCGGGATGATCTTCCCCAGGGAAACCGAGGCCTGGCTCAGCCTTCGGGCCAGCTTGACCGAATCCACCGAGTGGATCACGTCGAAAAGCTCGGCGGCGCGCTGCGCCTTGTTGGACTGCAGGTGCCCGATCATGTGCCAATGCAGATCCGGCGTCGCGCGGAAACCGGGGATCTTGGATTCCGCCTCTTGCACGCGATTTTCGCCGAAGTGAAATTGCCCCGCGGCAATGGCCTCATGGATGCACTCCGCCGGAAAATTCTTGCTGACCGCTACCAGCGTGATCTCTTGCGGCTGCCGGCCGCAAGCCAGGGCGGCCGCCGCTATCCGGTCCCGAATAAGCTGTATATTGTCCGCAATCCCGCCCATAGGCTGCCATTTCGATCGCGGCCGCAAGGATTCAGAGTTGTTTCCCAACCCGATGTTTTGCTACTCTGCGTGCTGCACCGCGATGCCGAGCGAATTCTATTTGTATTTCCCATCGCAGGCAAGGGCGCGACATGTTTATCACGTTCGAGGGGATTGAAGGGTCCGGCAAGAGCATCCAGATCGGCCGCGTCGAAGCCTACCTCAAGCGCAAAAACATTTTGTGCCTGCGCACGCGCGAGCCCGGAGGGACCGCTTTCGGCAATGCCGTGCGCCAAGTCCTGCTTGATTCCGCAGGTCCGGTGCGCGAGCCCGTGAGCGAGCTTTTGCTCTATCTCGCGGACCGCTATCAGCACTTGCACGAGCTGATTGAGCCTGCCTTGCGGCAGGGCGTCACCGTGCTATCGGACCGATACCACGATGCCACGCGCGCATACCAGGGCGCCGCTCGGCGCATTCCCCCGGCGACCGTCCTGAGCCTGGCGCAGCTGCTCGCAATCCCTGAACCCGACAAGACCATTTTGCTTGATCTGGATCCGGAGATCGGACTCGCGCGCGCCCGATCGCGCAACCAGTCCGACGGATCCTCCGGCGCGGAAGGGCGATTTGAAGACGAGGACCTTTCCTTTCACCGGGACGTGCGCGCCGCGTATCTGGCGCTGGCGGAGTCGTCCAAGGGCCGCATCTGCATCATCGATGCGGCGGGAACCCCGGATGAGGTGTTCGCCCGCATCGAACCGCTTCTCGAATCCTGGTTCGGCTCCAGGAATGGAAGAGAGTCAGTGCGATGACGGCCGCGCGCCTGCGTTCATCGAGATTATTCTGATGACATCTGTCGTGAGCTTCGATTCCTTCGTGGGCAACCGGCCCGTTCTGGAAGTCCTCCGGCGCGCAATCGACCGGGAACGCCTCCCTCACGCGCTGATCTTCGCCGGCCCGCAAGGGGTGGGAAAGAAGACGCTCGCTCTCCTTTTGGCGCAAGACCTGAACTGTCTGCGCCCGCGCGATGGCACGGCCTGTGGCTCATGCGGCAGTTGCCGCAAGATCCGAGCCGGCACACACCCGGACGTCCGGATGATCGAGCCGGACGGCGCCTTCATCAAAATCGATCAGGTGCGCGCTTTGATTGAAGAGATCGCATTCCAGCCCTTCGAAGGGCGCTACCGTTTTGCAATTCTCAACGGCGCCGATCAGATGCGCCAGGAAGGCGCGAACTGCCTTCTGAAAACTCTGGAAGAACCGGCCAGCCAGTCCTTCCTCATCCTGGTGACGGCCAAGCCGTACTCGCTCCTCGGAACGATTCGCTCACGCGCCCGCCTGCTGCAGTTCGGGCCCATCCCCGAAAACCTGATTGAGGAATATCTTGTGCAGCAAGCGGCGCGCACGCGGGAAGATGCCCGGCTGGCCGCCGTGCTGAGCAACGGCAGCCTGGGCACGGCATTGGCGCTCGACGTTGCGGAAAACCGGGAACTGCGCCGCCAGGCGCTCCGCTTCATCTCACTGCTTCTGCGCAGGGAAAGCTTTGCCCAAGGCAGCGCGCTGGCAGCCGGAATCTCCAAAGACAAAGAATCATTTCCGCCTTGGCTGGAGATTGCGGCCACTCTGCTGCAGGATGTTTACTATGCGCAAATTGCTCCGGAGCGAATGCGTCAGGTCGATATCGCCGCCGAGCTGAAGGACCTTGCGCGGGCTGCATCGCATCAACGAGTGGTGGCTGCTATTGAATCCATCAAGGACCTTCGTGCGACGCTGCCGCTCAACCTCAACCGCCAGATCGCTCTCGAGGCGCTGCTCCTCCAACAGTCCTGAGCGCGCAGCGCTCAGGACTCATTGCTTCTTTTTTTCGAGTTTGGCGCACAGGGTCTGGAACTCCTGCGCTTTTGGAGAGTCCGGAAAGTTTTTCAGGAAACTCTTGTAGACAGCGAGGGCTTTTTCTTTATCTCCCTTTTTTTCGTAGGTTCGGCCAAGTCCTTCGAAAGCCTCGACCAGGCTTGGTTGATACTCGATGGCTTCCTGGTAGCGACTGATAGCCGCTGCATAATTCCCCTGCTTGTAGTAGTAGTCGCCGACCTTTAAGTCCGCTTGCGCCTTGACAGGACTGTACTCTTTTTTCTTGGCGGTCTCGGCATCCGTTTTTCCCTCTGCTACGTCGGTGTCCCGAATGAGTACCGGCGGCTTCTTGGGAAGCTCCTGGGCAATTCCGATGCCGGTAATGACCAACGCGCTTAAGATCAGGCGCGGGGAAAATCTCACGATATGAAACATGTATCCTCCTGTTCCCGCATGGCTGGGCTTGACCTAAGTCTTGGATTATCAATGCATGACGATGCCCGACGGATTAATTTCCCCTTGTCAAAAGTCCGGCCGTCCGCTATCATTCTACCAATTCGGCATTTCCGAAAAAACCCAATCGCATTCGATTCCAAACTGTGAATTGGCGCGTTTCTTTGGAATATATTTGATAATGCCAGGGATTTATGAAGCCTCCATGGGAGGAAGCATTTATGGTCAATCGTAAATTGATCCGCCCAAGCCTATCTGAAATCAAGGACCAGATGCCGCGATACGGCGCCGCGCCGCGCAAGCGGGTGCCGCCGGAACTGACTAATGCTGAGAATTATTATTACATCAAGCAGATGGCGGCCAAGACTCCAATGGTCGTGAAGCTGCTTGACGGCGAGGAGATTCGCGGGGTTATCGAGTGGTACGATCGCAGCTGCATCAAGGTACACAGACAGGACGGGCCCAATCTCTTGATTCTCAAACATGTGATCAAGTACATGTACAAGCAGAATGAAGATCAGGAACCCGATCAGGAGCCCGATGACGTAGACTTGGAATAGCAAGGACATCGGAAAGGAAAGGGACATTTCTGATTTTCCGCCGACTTACGCAGAGGGACAGTTCGGCCGGGAAATTGGCATGTCCCTTTTTCTTTGGAGGGAATGACACTGCACGCTGAATCCTACCAATTTGCATCCCCGAGGCTGGGCATCACCACCGGAGATCCTGCAGGCATAGGTCCGGAAGTCTCTCTGCAAGCGGCGCTGGACCCCGAACTGCGGGAGCGTTGCCGCCTCGTGCTCTTCGGCGATGCGGAGATTCTGCGCTCCCGCGCGGCGCGCCTGGGAATTTCTTTCGACTTCGATCCGATATCTTTGGAGAGTTTGCATTCATCGCCGGCTCTGCCTGAACGTGCGTTCGTCGATGTTCCCGCGCAGCGGGAGCAGATTATTGTTGGCCGCGGTTCGCGGGCAAGCGGCGAGGCTGCCGCGAGAAATATCGAGGCATGCGCGCGTGCCTGTCTGAGCAGATGTCTGGATGCCATGGTGACGGCGCCGCTGAACAAGAAGTTCTTCCATGAAGCCGGATATGCTTTCCCGGGGCACACGGAGTATCTGGCGCACCTCTCGGGCGCGTCGCGCTTTGCGATGGCGTTTCTGTGCGACCGGCTCAAGGTGGTGCTGGCGACCATTCACCTTCCGTTGCGCGCGGCTATCGAACGCATTACTCCGGAACTCATCCAGGAGAAGCTGGCGACGATCATCGAGGAGTTTCCTCGGTTAGGGCTGCCGTGCCGCAAGATTGCCGTAGCCGGATTGAACCCGCACGCGGGCGAGGCCGGCCTGCTGGGCCGCGAAGAGATCGAGCAGATCGAGCCGGCTCTTGCCTGGGCGCGCGCTCGTTTCCGCGAGGTCACGATTGAAGGCCCGGTGCCCGCCGACACGCTCTTCTATCGCGCGGCGCAGGGCGATTTTGATGCCGTGCTGGCGCTCTATCACGACCAGGGATTGGCGCCGATCAAACTGCTCGCTTTTGGGGAAGCCGTGAATGTCACGCTGGGCCTGCCGTTTGTCCGCACTTCCGTGGATCATGGCACGGCTTATGACATCGCCGAACAAGGCTGCGCGCGCCCCGACAGCATGATCGCCGCCATCCGCTGGGCCCTCCGCTTGATTCGAAAATGAGCAGAGCCTTTGGGGTGCGGTGGGTTGCCCTGCACCTTCTACGGTCATTGCGGGCCTAGACGTAGGCGAAAATATTGTGCCGGCCCTTTGGGCCTCGTCGCAAAAATCTCCCTAACCCCGCGCTCACGCGCGGGGCTATTCATTGCCGGCGCTTCGCGCCTGGGCTTGCGGCCATCAGCGTATGCCGCGAAGCATTCGGATTGGCCGAGCTTCCGGAAGACGACATTGCGATAGCGCCCATCTGATTCAATTCACGATGAGGCCCGAAGGGCCGGCAATAAATAGGCCCGGCCGTCAGGCCGGGAATTGCGCGTGCCTCTGAAAGGAGCGCCGAAGGCGCGGCACAGCAGCAAGAGGTCAATTGACGATTTTGGCGGTGATGACGGTGATCAGAGCGTTGTTGCCTACCTCAAAATTCGACTTTCCCACGACGGCCATCTGGCCCATGCGGAGGTCAAGCGAAGTACTGAATCCTCTTCTGTCATTATAGGGAAGCGGTTTTCCGTCGGAATTTATGGTCTCGGCCGGAAAATTCAAGTTCAAGGACAACTTGTCAAAACGGATGGTGTCGCCTGTCTCTTCCAGACCAGCGGTGCTATATGCGAAGCCGTACGACACACCCTTGGTCGACTCGCCAAGTAAAGAAACGACCCCAGAGGTCGACGCACTCTCCCTCTCGCGACTGCGAAGGACAATCGTGTCCAGCAGCTTGTAAGACTTGTAACTAAACGTCGAACGGAGCTGTTTCAGAACAGGCTCGAGCTGCGCAGGCATGCTCTGGTCAGGACCCGCCGCGTCGGAGGCCACTAGCAGGTAGGCAATGGTCTCAATGTCCCGAGGCGCCTTGGGCGCAGGAGGCTCTTCATCAAGCTGCCGCACGATCTGTTCCATGGCATCAACGACATCAGCGTTTCCCGAAAGGGTCAACGTCTTCAGGACCCTACTGGCAATCACGATCGCATGTCCTGACGAAGCAAACGGCTGTAAAACTTTGGCAAGATCCTCCGGGTTTACATATTCGACCTTTACGAGCCTTGTGACCGTGTCTCCCAGTTTCACCTCTTGCGCGTACCCCGATATTGATCCAAAGCAAAACATTGCCAAGATCGCGACCAGCCAAATAGATTTACGTGTCATTTTATCTTCTCCTCTGAGCTGGCAAGCCAGATGATGATTACATTCGGATCTGGTGTTTCCAGCTTAATAGCGATGCGGTCAAGGACAGGCTTCGACTCTGCCGGCGCAACAAGGCTTGGATCAATCTGCGCGAATGCAGGTTGCCCGCTGGATTGCGGCGCATGAACCTTTGTAGACGATAGCGTCGCCGTGTTTGCAGCAAGCCTGGGATGCTTTATATCCTGTGCCGGTGGTTTCACGTTCTCACCGACGATAGCCTTTGGAATCTCAGGAATGTGTTTGGACGTAATAGCGCTGCCAGAATCGTAGGTATTCGAAATGTGGACGGCAGGCATCCTGATTCGCCACCACGCAAACATTACCACGACCATAACGATTGCGGCGGCCAAAGCGCCCCATTGCAGCGGCGCTCCCAGCCAAAAGCGAGGCGCTCTTTTTTCCTTCAGCCGACAAAGCACAGACCGGCGGACTTGATTGAAATCGCTCTCACCGATGCCTGCGTCACGGAGTGACGCGAAGGCCATGCGCCCTTCTTGATAACTTCTCAGTCTGGCCGAGCAGGCCGGGCATGTGGCAATGTGTCCGGCAAGATCATTCGCTTCTTTTGCCTTCAGATCGCCCCCTGCAAGCAACGCGATCTTTTCTTCCTCAACATGCCCCATCATCTTGTTCTCTCCATGGCGCGCTCGCAGTAATGCCTCACCTTTACGCGGGCGGTCGAGATCTGGGAACGTACAGTCGCCGCGGAACTACCCAGGATTCGCGCCGCTTCCTCGGTGCTCAGCCCTTCGATGTCGCGCAACACCAGAGCGGCTCTCTCCTTGAACGGAAGTGCTCGCAAAGCATCCTGCAGAATAGCTCGCTGTTCTTCCAGGTTGATGCCCGCTTCGATTCTCTGCTCATCCGCAACGGACGTCCCTTCTCTGGCCGGCTCGTCCTCCAAACTGCTCGTCGGGACTCGCGAGCTCTTTTTCGCCATGTCACTGCAGACAGTGACTGTAACCCGGTAGAGCCAGGTCCGCACGGCCTCGGGCTTGATCCGCGGCAGGTACCGATGAAGCTTAAGAAAAACTTCCTGCGCCGCATCTTTGGCATCCTCGGATCGATGCAGAATCCGGGTCGCCGTGCACAACACCTGCCTCTCGCAGCAAACCATCAGCTGCTCGAAGGCATAGGGTTTGCCCGCCTGTGCGCGCAGGACGAGATTCCTGGCGACCGACGAGGCGTCGGATTCGTCTCGTATCGTCAGCGGATTCTCTCCCGCAATCTGTAGGGCGCCTGCTTCACCAAGAAGCATCTGCGGATCCTGCTCAAGAACTGCCATCTACCTACTATAGACTCAAGCGATTGTGAAAACGTTGAAAGGAAAATGAAAGATACGACCCACTTGTCCCGATTTCGCTTTATCCTTTGCGGGCCAGGTAAAACGTCCGACAACCGCGACGCATTCCGGGGGAGTGTCGCAGAAACGGTGTGCCGTCAAACGCGCGAATCCGCTCAAACCCAGCTTTCAACAGCACCCTCCGGATCTCGCTAGCGTTCCAGCAGACTTCTTCGACGCGCTCCTTCCGCCGCCGCCAATAACAGCCCTCGCGGAAGAACCACTCCGCGTGGGTCCAGGCTTTGTCGCGCGCCCGATCGTAACCGCCGTGCAGCACAAGCGCAAAGTCCGGCTGCTCCATCCACCATGCCCTTGGCCAGAGCTTCTTGAAGGCGAGGCGTGTGTTCACGTCGAAATAAAAGTATCCGCCTGCCCGGAGCGCGCGCGCCGCCGAGGCGGCCACCAGGCCCAGGTCGGCCGTGCGCGGCACGTGGTTGATCGCGTCAAATTCGCAGAGAACCAAATCCACAGGCTCTGGAAGTTTGAAGGTTCGCATATCCGCGCGCAGGACGCGCAGGGACACACCTGCCTTCTCGGCTTTTTGCCGGGCGAGGCGGCACATCGTCGGCGAGAGATCGACGGCATACATCTTGATGCCGTCGCGGGCCAGCGCAACCGCTGTCGTTCCCGTCCCGCACGCCAGATCGCACGCAGCCTGGACCCGCGGCAGAATGTGACCCAACAACTTTGCGCGCGCGGCTTCAGACCACGGGATTCCGAATCCAAACAGGCGATCGTAATATTCGGCAAGCAAGCGGTACGGCGAGCCAACCGGCATCGCCGCCTCAGTCACTGACGTATCGTGTCTACCTCGATGCAGTAGTCTCATTTCCAATCTCTCAACGCGATGACATGTCCGATGGAGAGGGCCTTGCGGACATATTTGTCGTCGGCAGACACGTAGGTTCCCCTGTGCTTGAGCGCCACGGAGTGATAGGCGGCGTCATAGGAAGTCACGTCAATCGCATTCATAAGGAAGACGAGTGAAGGCGCAGCCTATCCCCCCGATCCTATAAAACATTTCTGCATTGCGGAGAACCTACAGCCTTGAATTCATTATTGAAGCACATCTGATTGATCGTGATGAGTCGGTAGAGCAACTCATTCATATCGCAACGCTTCGACAGGGTCAAGACGGGCCGCACGCATGGCGGGATAGAGGCCGAACACGAGGCCGACGGCGGCGGAGACACCGAAAGACGAAATAATTGAGGTCCAGGTCACAAGGGTGCTCCACCCTGCGTACAGAGCTACGCCCTTGGATACCCCGAACCCGAACAGGATGCCGATCAGGCCTCCCACGAAGGCGATCACGAGCGCCTCGATTAAAAACTGCACCGAAATGTCGCGCTTGCGCGCGCCGACGGCGCGGCGTATGCCGATTTCACGGGTCCTTTCGAGGATATTCGCGAGCATGATGTTCATGATGCCGATGCCCCCCACGAGCAGCGAGATGCCGGCGATGCAGCTCATGACGATATTGAAAATCCGCTGGGTGCTCCGGTTCTGCTCCAACAGTTCCCAAGGCACGATGATCGAATAGTCGTCCGCCTTCCCGTGAGTTGTCTCCAGTATTCGGCTGATCAGCGCCGCACTCGCCTTGAGCGCGGCGACGTTCTTGATGCTGACCACAACTTCATCCAGTTCCGATTCCAGCCTCTTGAGCTCGAGCTTCTTGAGCGCCGTCGCCAGGGGAATATAGATGTCGTTGCTGAAATCCTGAATCTTGATCCCTTCGAACTCGCTCTTGGCAAGATTGCGATCTTCCAGCACACCGGTCACGACGAACCATTTGTCGTCGATCTTGATCGCCTGTCCGATGGCCGGCAGATATCCGAACAACTTCCTTCGCACGGCGGAACCAATGACGCAGTACTGCTCGTAGCCTCTGGCATCGACATCCGTGAACAAGCTCCCTTCCGCCAGGTCATAGCGCGCCAGACGGAAATGCGATGGGCTGACGCCGACAACGTTCGCATCGTCACACCGGCCCGTGAAAGAAAAGATCTGATAGGTCTTGATTCGCTTCCTGGCAGAATATCCAGTGGTGTCGGGAGTCACCGCCAGAATTGATTCCACGTCCCTCAAGGAGAGGCCGAGAGATTCCTCGCGCACCTTCTTCAAATTCTCGTCCTTGATCTCGCGGTCCCGGATGATGATGTTTCTGAGGCCCATGGCATCGATGATATTCAGACTCTCGCTCTCGGCGCCGGCCCCAATGGACAGCATGGCGATCACAGCGCCGACCCCGAAGATCATGCCGAGCATGGTGAGGAAGCTGCGCAGCTTGTGAATGCGCAAGTTGTCGAGCGCGTGCCGCATGTCGGCCGTGTGGATCATGATCTCCTCACTCCTGCTTCATGTCAGGAGGGTTGAGCGCAATGATTTGCCCCGGTTTGATGCCTTCCACGATTTCAACTTTGATGAGATCTCCCCGCCCCAATTTGACCGGAATTGCCTCGAAACGATCCGCGGTTTTCTGCACGAAAATGACATAGCCCGCATCTTTCTTTGCGATAGCGCTGCGCGGCACCACGATTGCCGACTTCAGCAGCAGCGCGGAAATTGCGGCTTTGACTTTGACACCGGGCTTCATCAGCTTCGTATCGGTCTTGTCGAGCGCGATAACCGTCTGGAAGTACTTCACCGGTGAGTCGCTATCCAGCGGGCGGGCCAGCCGGTCGATGTTCTTGATGCGGCCGCCAAACGGGACGCCGGGGTACGGGTCGAGCGTGACCGTCACCTGCTCTCCGGCGCGCAACTCTCCGGCATCTTTCTCGAGGACGTAGCACCGGGCTTCCATCTGGTCGGGATTGACCAGGTTCAGAAGAGTCAGGCCGCTCCAGAGAACCCTTCCGGGTGTAAGCATCGACCCGCTCACGTAATAGCCCGGGTTGTTGTAAACCACAATCCCGGCCCGGGGCGCGAGAAGTTTGACCGCAGCGAGGCCCTTCTCGACCTGGGAGATCTTGTTTTCCGCCTGTTTCCGTTCGAGCAGAAGAATCGCCTCATCGAGGGAGTAGACCTTATCCTTGAGTTCGAGCCGGGCATCGGCAAAGACGATCTTCTGCTCGCTGTAATTCTTGTCGAGTTCCCCTTCCACGATTTCCCGCCGGGAGTAGATCTGTACGTCCCGCGGGAGAAATTCGTTGATCTTCTGAAGCTCGAGTTCCGCCAGTTTCCTGTCTCTCTGCAAATCCGCCTTTTCTATTTCGTTGCCGATCTCACCCTGGGTTATTTTCTGGTTGGCCATCGCGAGGCTCGATTGGTGGTCCAGCGCCTGAAGATTAAGCTCGGCCGGATCGAACTCGACCAGCACATCCCCTTTGTTCACCCGCCGGCCGTCGGGTATGGCGCTGGCGAGACGCAATCCGTTGACAGGCACGTTCGGCACGGCCACCGCGACGGATTCGGCAGCCTGGAGTTCCCCTGAGGCGGTAATGTTGATGGTCCAATCTCCGGCTTCCACCTTCATGGTCAGCGGAACCAGGTCCGAAGAATGCGCGGGCCACGCGCGCCAAGCCGCCCAGACCCCCATGGAGGCAATTGCCAGGATGACAATGGTGGCGACAGTTGTGCGCAGAGTCTTCAACGGCTTTTTCATTTTGCAGACCCGGTAGAGGTTTTGATGTAGTCGGTTGCAATTCGATCACCCGGTTGCAGGCCTTGCCTGACGATGACCTCGGTACCGTTGGACTCGCCCAATTCAACGCTGCGATCGCGCCATTGCGTGCCCTCCCTCACCCTAACCACCACCTTTCCTGCGACCGTGCGCACCGCGCTGAGCGGAATCGCCAGCACGTCGCTGTAAGCCGCCGTCTCAATCCGCGCGCGGATTGTCATCGACGGCCTCATGGTTGCGGGGTCCACGTGCTCGAGGGAAATAAGCACTTCCAAAACCTTGTTCGGGACGTCCCAGGATTTGGTGCGGACCAGTGTGCCGACACTCTTCACTGCGCCGGGGAAAGAACTTCCCGGCAAGGCATCAATCGAGACCTCCACGTGCTGCCCGGGCTTGACTTTTCCGATGTCGACCTCAGGAACATTGGCCTCGACCAGGATTGTGTTCAGGTCAGGGATCTCCATCAAGGGTTGCCCCGAATAGCAGGTCTCTCCGACCTGATAGCGGTTGTTGTTCCATTTCAACTTGTAGACAAGGATCCCGTCGCGATCGGATTTGACCTCAAAACCCTCCATGCCTCTCTTGATTTCCTCGACTTGATTTTCCGCCCGGGCTTTCTTGCTCGCGATGATCTTGACCGTGGCGTCGCTCGAGCTCTGATGCCAGCGGATGCGGTCTTTCAGCGCCTCGACTTCACGGCGCGCCTGCTCCACGGACAGGCGGTCCAATTCTATGTCCCTGAACGCCTGCAGGTCGGGGCTTATCCCTTCCTGCTTCAAGCGCATCTTCTGATATCGGTTCTCTACGTCCGCCAGTTTTGCACTCAGTTCCTGGTTCTCCAGGTCGATCTGATCCCGGGTCCGCTCGAGTTCCTTGGCCGCCTGCTCCAGCTCGTTCTGAAACCGCTGAAGATCCTCTCTGACCTTTTGTGCATCGAAAGAGATCAGAGATTCTCCCTTTTTGACGGTCTTCCCTTCGGCAGCCATGCTGACAATCTGAAACTCCCAGTAACTGCCGAACTCCGGCGGTGCGCCGAAGTACTGCACGGAAGTCGCCCGCAGGATGCCGGTCGCATCGACCCCGAAGCTCAGTGATTTGGGCAAGACGGTCAATTCATCGACATGGTCGTGACCACTCGAGAGCAGGCTGCCAAGTGAATGAGGCAATAGCGATGGTCGCAAGATGGCCGTTCCCGCGACAACGCCCGCAATCACAAGGAGAATCAGTGCACGGGTGAAACCGCTTCTCCAGGACATCTCGTTTCTCCAACTCCGGCGGTCTCGAACGCACATCGAGCGAAGTTCGAGAGCTTTCGGCTAGCGGCCGGAAAGAATTCGATCCCCTTCTTTGAGAGCGCCGTTCTGAGCAACAGCAAACTGGAATGCATCCGACATCAGGACGGTGACGGCGACCGGTCTGCGCGCGCCGCCGGACTCAATCCTGATGACTTCAATGACGTCTTTGTCGAATCTGGCGGCCGAACGTGGAACGAGAAGCTGGGGCCCTGACCGATCGATGTCGATGGCGACCTGGGCCGACATTCCGGGTTTCATGATCCCGGTCATGGTCGAGTCGAGACTGATGGTCACTCCAAAAACGTTCGCCTTCGCCATCCAGCCGGCCTTGATCGCAGTCTGGGAGATTTCCCGCACCGATCCGGAGATCTGCACATCCGGATAGCTGTCGAGCCGTATCGTGGCCTTTTGGCCCGGCGATACTCTGGGTCCATCCACTTCGTTGACCTGAGCAAAGACTTCCATCTCGCGCAAATCCGGCAGCTGTAGCACGGTGAGTCCGCTCCAAACGACATCGCCTACCTGAATCTTCCTTCTTTCGTCCCAGTGGTCGCTGTAAATCACCATTCCCTCGGAAGGAGCTTTGACAGTCACGTCGTCGAGGTTTCTGCGCGCTTGTTCCAGCTGGCCATCCAGGCTTTTTCTGTCGATCAGTTTCGCCTCCAGTTCGGCAGCCTGTTGTTTTTTCGTCTGCTCGATCTTGGTCACCTGGTTTGCATACTCCGTCGTCGCCTTGGCGAGCGCGAGCTGATTCTCCTGATAATCGCGGCGCGGGACAAGGTCAACGGGTGGCGTGGCCTTGATCTTTGCCTGCTCGAGAGTGAGCCAGAGCTGGCTGAGCTGCACATCCATATCGCGCAACGCGGCCTCATGGCCGGATTGGGTCTTGAGGATCTCATTGTCGGCGGCGACGATCTTCTCCTCCAGATCCTTGATCTTCTGGATCATGGTGCCGCCGTCCAGCTCCATAAGCCGGTCGCCCGGCTTGACAACACTGCCTTCCGGCGCCAGATACGTTATCTTGGTCTCTTGCGGAGACTGGGCAAATACGGAGCGGGCGTGCACCGCCCTCAACTCACCGCTCAGAAGCAAGATCTTCGTGATCTCGCCTCTTTTTACTTCGACGATGTCCGAGGACGATGAGTTTTGGGAAGAGGCAGGGGCGTTTTGAGTCTGAGCCAGTGACAGCTTGATCGCAGCGTGATGTGATGTCCAGAGGATTGCGGCGGCAATTGTGCCCATGAAAGCGACCAGCACAAGCGCAACCTTTACACTTTTTCGAGCCCATCCCTGAGTGCCGGGCAAGTGTGTCGGCTCCAATCCAAAATAGGATGTCGCGGATGTATTCAAAGATATAGACGCCGAAACGACTCCAGTGGTTTAAATAATTCCAATTGTGAGGGGGTCGTACCTTCAAAATCCAATATTTGGTGGGGAAAATTGAATTTTGAAGGTACGACCCCCTCACGTAAAGAGCTGGATGAGGGAGCGGACGCCGAAGCCGGTAGCACCCTTGGCCGCAAAGGGTTGGCCGTCGTGATCGAGGTCGACACCGGCGATGTCCAGGTGCACCCACGGTGTGTCCTCGACGAACTCCTGCAGGAACTTCGCCGCAGTGATGGCGCCACCCCAGCGATCGCCGATGTTCTTGATGTCCGCGATTTCGCTGCGGATCACCTTCCGGTACTCGTCGTCGAGCGGCAGCGGCCAGAATCGTTCGCCGGTGATGCTTTTCCCCGATTTCAGGCGCTCCAGGGTTTCCAGATCCGTTCCCATCATGCCAGCGTTGATGTGGCCCAGCGCCACCACGCAAGCTCCGGTCAGGGTCGCGATGTCGATCAGGCGGTTGGCGCCGAGCGTGCGCGCATAGGCTAGAGCATCGGCGAGGATCAGCCGGCCTTCGGCATCGGTGTTGATGATTTCGATGGTCTTTCCGAGGAAGGACTTCACTACGTCTCCCGGCTTGGTTGCGCTGCCGCTCGGCAGATTCTCCACGGCTGGAATCAGCCCCATAACCGGGCGCTGCGACCCGAGTTCGGCGAGCGCGCTCATGGCGGCGATCACGGCAGCGCCCCCGGACATGTCCGCCTTCATGTCCTCCATTTTTTCCGTAGGCTTGATGGAAATCCCGCCGCTGTCGAACGTGACGCCTTTGCCGACGAGAGCAAAACAAGGAGTCTTCTTCTGAGGTTTCATGCCCGGGAAGCGCAGGAGGATCAGCTTGGGCAGCTGCTCGCTGCCGCGGCTTACCGCGAGCAGGGCGTTCATTCCGAGTTTTTCCATCTCGTCGCGCTCGAGGACCTGGACCTCGAGACCGGACCTGGCACCCTCCGCCAGCGCCCGCTCCGCGAGCCGGGCCGGGGTCAGGATATTCGCGGGCTCGTTTCCCAGCGTGCGCGCAAAATTCACGGCGTTGCCGATGATGGTTCCCCTGCGAATTCCCTCATTCACCTCGCCCCGTCGCATCTTGCGCTCACTGAGAAGGATGAGCCGTTCCACTTCCTGGGTTTCGACTTCGCGGGTCTTGTAGATCTCAGACTCGTAATTGCCGTGCAGCCCGCCTTCTGCCGCGACGCGGATCGCTTCAGGCGCCGTGATGGTCCTGCGCAGCCAGAGCGCGACGCTCCCGCAATGCGCGGTGCGGGCGGCGCGGACGGCGGTGCCCGCCACTTCCCTCAGCCTGGCAAGTGTGTATTCACGCTCTTTTCCCGCGCCCACGAGAAGCAGGCGCTGCGCCTTGATCCGTGCCGGACGGTGGATGAGACATGTATGGTGCAGCTCCGGCTTGAACTCACCGGAGGAAAGCACCGAACACGCCACGCCTTTCGTGGCGTTGTCCAGCGCCCGGAGGGAGGTTCCATCGCGGGCTTCGTCTTCAAATACAGGATGGGCCAGCAGGTCACATTCGACGTCGGAAAAGTTATTGGGCTGGAACTCGATTCTCATGAGCGTCTCCGGTCTCTTTTAGCGTCGTGTCTTCATTGCTGCTCTGGTTTCGCGGTCCACTTCCTTCCTTCGTTCGGTCTCGCGTTTGTCGTATTCCTTCTTGCCGCGCGCGACGCCGAGTTCCACCTTGACCCGGCCCCGGGTCAAGTAGACTCGCAGCGGAATCAGGGTCAGCCCCTTTTCCTGGGTCTTCCCGATGAGCTTGCGGATTTCCTTGCGGTGCAGGAGCAATTTCCGCGTGCGCGTGGGATCGTGATTCTCCCGGTTGCCGTGCGAGTAGGGGCTGACGTGGCAATTCATCAAATAAGGCTCGCCATCCTTGACGAGCGCGAAGCTGTCCTTCAAATTGACCCGGCCTTCGCGGATCGACTTCACTTCCGTGCCGAGGAGGGCAATCCCGGCCTCAAACTTTTCCAGAATGAAATAATCGTGAAATGCTTTCCGGTTTGAAGCCACGAGCTTCTCGCCGGAGGCCGCCTTGTCCATGAATTCCGATCCGAATGACCGCCGCTATGTGATCAAGAAGCAGCGGGCGACGACTTCGCTTCGGGAAAGCGCCATGCCTGCTCCCAGAGCAGACACCTTAGCACAAATGTAACACAGGTCAAGACTTGGACAAACAGCTTGCAATGTAATCGCGCGCGGCTTCCTGCCACGGCCTCATCGGCTCGAACCCTTCCCGCAACATGCGCGTGTTCGCGAGAATCGAATTGGCAGGGCGAGGCGCCGGGCGGGGGTACTGGTCTGTGCGGACCGGCTCGACGCTCGCCTGCGGCACCGCGGCCCATTGCACGCAACGGAGCGCGAGTTCGTACCATGTGCAGGCGCCGCTGTTCGTTGTGTGGTAGGTCCCCCGGCAGCCGGCTTCCAGCATGGCCAGAGTGCGTGCTGCCAGATCCAGCGAGTAAGTCGGACTTCCGCGCTGATCGTTTACGACGCGCAACGGCCGGCCCTCCCTCGCGGCATCCACGATCGTGCGGATGAAATTCTTGCCATGGCAGCCGAAGAGCCAGGATGTCCGCAGAATCAGATGGTTCGGGCACAAAGAGCGCACGAGTTCCTCACCGCGCAGTTTCGATTTGCCGTAGACGCAGATGGGATTTGTGGCGTCATCCTCGCGGTATCCGTCCTGGCTGGTTCCGTCGAAAACGTAATCGGTGCTGTAATAGACCAGCAGCGCGGACACGGCATGTGCCGCAGCCGCCAAATTGCCTGTACCCGTGCCATTGACAAGCAATGCCTCTTCCTCGTGCGATTCGCAGTAATCGACATTGGTCAAAGCCGCGGCGTGTATGATGGTGCCCGGACCAAACGCCGATATGCGTTGGCGGCACTGCTTTGGGTCCGTGATATCGAACTCCGGCAAGTCGAGCCCCTGGGGATCGTGGGAAGCAAAAGTCCGCATCAGATCGGTTCCCAGCATGCCGCGACATCCGATCACCATGATTTTCATATAAGACCTATCCTGCCATACAGAAATCGGTGACAGACAGCTGTCTGTCACCGATTTCTCTGCAGCTCGTAGAGTTTTGCGTACTTGAAGTAAACGGAAACGGCGCCCATTGCCGCCACCATCAGGCCGGGCGCACCGTCCAGAAAACCTCGTTTCAGCAGATAGGCTTTCAGGAATGTAGCCGCCGGATGCGCCATCAGCTTTGCCGCGGACGCGGTCTTACCCCTTTGCATATAGTCCTGGGCCGCCAGAGTGGAATATGTCTCCAGGCGCCGCAGGTAATCGGAGAGGCTGCGGTACGTGTAGTGATGGATTTGGCCGCGAAGAACGCCGGGCGTTCCCTCGATCCGGACCGATTCGTGGACGCGCCCGCCCTGCCAGCGGCCGCGCCTGCGATCGAAGAGCCGCAGTTGATAATCCGGGTACCAATCCCCGTGTCGGATCCAGCGGCCCATGAAGAATGCGACGCGCGGGATGCGATATCCCGCGAACCGGAGGCCGTTGCGCCGCAGAGCCTCGATCTCGCCCGTCAGATCGGGGGTGACGCGCTCGTCCGCATCCAGCGAGAGAATCCAATCGTGGCTTGCTTTTTCGACGACATAATTCTTCTGATCGACAAAGCCGGTCCAGGGCCGCGCGAACACTTTTCCGGTGTAGCGGCGGCAGATCTCCACGGTTGCATCCGTGCTGCCGCTGTCGGCCACGACGATCTCGTCGGTCCAAGCCAGCGACCGGAGCGCTTCCTCGATGTTGGCCGCCTCGTTATGGGTAATCAGCGTGGCCGAGATTCGTTCCATGGGGGCCTAGTGTAGCGCAATCGGGGCTGTTTGGTAAAAGCGCTGAAGCATGTCGAGCAGTTCCTTATCCGTCCGAGTCATAGTCCGGCGCGTCGCGCGCCTCTTTTTCAGAATCGCGGGAAGATGGGCCAAGCCGGTGCAAATCGCCCAATAGAAGCGCCAGTCGAGGACCAGCCAGCTCGTCAGAATGCGGATCGCTATCGACGCGAGATGCCGGAGGAACATTCGCGGATCGTGCAGCAGCATCCAGTGCATGAGGATGCGGCTCCGGCGCGAAATCTTGTCGAGCGCCCGGCGTCGATAACGCCGGTCCATGGTTTGGCTCGCGTCGTGATACGCGATGCTGCGGGGCTCATACTCGATAGTCCAGCCGCGCTTCCACGCCCGATAAGAAAGCTCGACGTCCTCTACCATTGCGGTAAGCGGATCGAACCCGCCGAGGTCCAAAAACCGGGCGCGGTCATAAGCGGAGAAGGCACCGATTGCGGTGAAGGAAAGCAACGGCTGGGTCCGACCGGCGCCGGGAAGGAGGTCGTAATTCTGGTAGGTGCTCCACATGCCCCGGCGGAAACGAGCCACCTTGCCGCCGTTGCAGAAGGTCTCTTCCCCCTGGTTCAAGAGCTTGCCGGTGACTGCGAACATCCCGGCACCGGCGAAATGTGCCACGAGCGGTTCTATGCAATCCTGACGCAGACGCACGTCGTTGTTGAGGAGCAACACGACCGGGTAGCGCGCGGCTTCGAAGCCAGTCTGGCAGGCCGCGGCGAATCCCTTGTTGTAGTCGTGCTCCATGACACGAACCCGGTCTGGGTACGCGCCTCTCAGCCAATCGGGTGTGCCGTCGCCGCCCGCATCTTCCACTACGATGACTTCGGTTTCACAGCCGGTTTGTTTTTCATAAAAAACAGCCGCGTGCAGTACAGACGGGAGGTAACTCTCCAGCAGGTTTCGGCCTCTCCATGTTGGGATGACGACAGATACGTTCATCGGCGACCGCTTCGTTTGAGTTTATCCGGGGAGGAACTGACGAGACACAGTCCCCAAATGAGAACAGGGGCACGGCACGCCGCGCCCCTGCCCGAGCGAACATTACAGAATTGCGTCTGAGCCTGGGTTCTATGTTCCAGAGGAGCCCATCACCTGGAACGCAGCGCTTATGATCAGCGTCTTGTTGGAAATCTTGTCCAGAACCTTGATTTCCAAGGTGTATTTGCCGGGCGCCATATCCTTGATCGGGAAACCACTCACAATGACAACCCGCTGGCCAGAAACAAATTGAGCCGATCTTCCCTTCATGTCCTCGACGTCTTTCACGATCGTATCGCCGGATTTGATCGTGTAAGAAATCTGCAGCGACGGTTCAAGCGTGGTCTGATCGAGCGCGACATTGTAAACCTGCAGATACGGAATCAAAGCCTGCCCGTTGACGTACTCGGACTTGACGTTCGGCTGCACCTTCATGTCCCCGATCACAAACTGCTCCAGCCGGTCGTAGGTCGGAGCGACCGTCGAGACTGCGTTCGCCAGGATCACGCTGCTGGACTGCAGTGCATCTCCATCGAATTTCGGGACCGGGATCATATAGCTCATCGAGCCGGCGGTGCCGGCGTTTATATCCTTAAGAATCAAATCCAGCTTGTAGCGCTGCCCGGTCTGCAGCCGCACGATGTGCTGATAGATGGACTGCTTGGTTTTTCCCTGCTGGAAGGTCTCGTCCGTATACTCAGAGTGAATATCGTCCTCGAACTCGGCGATGACGTTGCCCGTCAGGCTGCTCACTACACCGTAAACATGGACGTTGGTTCGATTGAATTGCATCTCCTTCTTGAATTGGAGGTCCTTGTTGTCCAACTGAATGGAGATCGGCACCAGCACCTGGTCCTGCGAGAGCTTGATAAAATCGGTTCGCAACGTGTAAGGAAGCTGATTGTAGAAAATGCGGATGTTTACCTGGCTCCTGAGGTCCGTGAACTTAATCTGCGGCGGGCGCTGAACGTTGAAGTAGCGCGCCATGCGCTCAAACGGCGCGTCCTTGGAGCGCTGGAAGTTGGTTTGATCCTGATAGCCGTAGTTGACGCGGTCCGATTTCTGACTGAGGCCCATCTGCTCGTTATCGGTCAATCCCGCGTTCGGGACGTTCAGAAGAGCATCCTTCTCTTCCGGATCAGAGGTAAGCCGATATTCGCCCGTCATCGTCTTATCCACGAATTCGAGCTCGACATCATCACCGACATTATCTATGTGACGATAGCGCCAGCGCTCGAACGGATATACGCTCGTTTCGCCGCCGCCTTCCCAGAACTCGCGCTGATAACTGCCGCCTGAGGGGTGCGATTCTTTTCCATCGGGTTCGCCGTATATGATGTAGATCATCCCACGATCCGTTTTCCACCCGGGGATCCCGGAGGCGAAATGCTCGTTGGCATAGAGAATTCGGCGATAGTGCTCTATCTTAAACGTATTGGTCGGCTCGCGCGGGTCCGGATTCCTTCGGGCCCAGAATCCATCGATGAAGTTTTCACGTTCTTCGTCGGTGGTGAGTGCTTTAAAAATATTTTTCTCCTCCGGCGTGATGATATAGCGCACGTCTTCGTCCAGCCACTTTTTGTAATGGCTGTCCAACGTGTTCTCAGCCTTTTGTTTGGGCTTTGCGGGGGGCCGCTGAGGCGGAGGCACCTGAGTCTGGGACTGGCCGTCGGTCTTGGCCTGTTGCTGATCGGAACCCTTACCCGGCTGCCGCGCACCATACAGAAAAGAGGCTATTCCCAAAGCGAACAGCAGCGAGTAAAACCTGATGTCGATAGTTCGTTTGGTCACCACAATTACTCCTGAGGATGGATTCTTACTGCTAGATTATAGGTTTTGTCCCGGAGGGTGTCAATTCACACCCACGCCTCAATTACGATCGATACAGTAGCACGATCGATTTTTCCCGTCTCCCCTTCAGGATTGGAATCCGTGGTGCCAGAATCTCCCGCACTTTTAACGACAGAGAGGCACCTCGCGTTCCCGCAATTTTCATCCCGCTCGCCTTTGCACTCCTTTGAAAACTGCCCCTTCCACGAATGTCGTGGTCGTGATCGTGGTCGTAATCGTAGTTGGTGGTGTACGGAACGCAAAAAACCCATCACGACTACGATCACGACCACGAGCCATGACACAAGGGGTAATACGGCAAACTGCACTTTCATGCGTCAGTGGGTCTGCAAGTTATAGTGGATGTGTTCCGATCCTGGTGGTATAAACCTTGCTGAAACGCAACATCTACAACCGAGGTGACTCCCATGGCTGCCCAAATGCCTGAAACTGACAGCGGAGCATTGCCGCTGACCGTCTTTACGGAAGAAGAACAGCTTTTTCGGACCAGTGTCCGCCAGTTTGCCGAGGAACAGATCCGGCCGCACGTCAGCCAGATGGATCGTGACGCAAAAATGAATCCCGATCTGGTCCGGCAGTTTTTCGAACTGGGCCTGATGGGAGTCGGCGTGCCGGAAGCGTACGGCGGAGGCGGAAGCTTTTTCATGGCGGTACAAGCCGTCGAGGAACTATCCCGAGTGGACGCGTCGGTGGGTGTCCTTGTCGATGTGCAGAACACGCTCGTTTGCAACGCCGTGCTGCGCTGGGGAACTGAGGACCAAAAGCGCAAGTACCTTCCGCGGCTGTGCAGTGACATCGTCGGGTCATACGCTCTTTCCGAGGCCGGCTCCGGCAGCGATGCCTTCGCGCTCGCGACGCGCGCCACGGCACGTGATGGCGGTTTCGTGCTCGACGGACGCAAGCTCTGGATCACCAATGCAGGCGAGGCTGATTTCTTCATCATTTTCGCCAACGCAAATCCGCAGGCCGGTTATCGGGGCATCACCGCCTTTATGGTTGAACGCGGCACACCCGGCTTCACCATCGGCAAAAAGGAAGACAAGCTGGGAATTCGCGCCAGCTCGACCTGCGAGTTGGTTCTCGAGGAGTGTTTCGTGCCGGCCGCGCAAGTGCTCGGAGATGTCGGCAAGGGATACAAGGTGTCGATTGAGACGCTTAACGAAGGACGGATCGGCATCGGCGCGCAGATGATTGGCGTAGCCCAGGGTGCTCTTGAGGCCGCTATCCAATATTCGAAAGAGCGCAAGCAATTCGGCCAGCCGATTGCGAATTTCCAGGGTGCTCAGTTCCAGATTGCCCGCATGGCAACGGAACTGGAAGCGGCGCGTCTCATGGTCTATAACGCCGCCCGGCTGCGCATGTCCAATCGTCCTTTCACCAGAGAGGCTGCGATGGCCAAGCTCTTCGCTTCGGAAGCGGCGGAGATGGTTTGCAGCCAGAGCCTGGAGCTGTTCGGCGGCTATGGGTACACCAAGGAGTTTCCGGCGGAAAAGTTTTATCGGGACGCAAAGATCGGGAAGATCTACGAAGGCACTTCCAACATGCAGCTTCAGACAATCGCCAAATTGATTCTGTCATAATAATGCTTTTCAATTGGGGACAGGCCCCCTTTTGTCGCCGGGAGTATTTGGGCGGATTTGCCAGCTAATGGCGACAAAAGGGGGCCTGTCCCCAATTGAAAAGGGGAGGACCTGCGATGACTGCGCGCGCCTTGATCTTTCTCTTGCTGGGTGGATCTCTCGCCTTAAGTGCGGACGCGCCGCGTATTCCCACAATCAACGACCTGCTGATGGTGAAATCCGTCGGCGCGGCCCAGATATCCCCGAACGGCAAGTACGTGGCCTATGTGGTCAGCGAAACGGACTTCAAGCAGGATGCCTTCGTCACTCAGATCTGGATAGCCGATGCCGGCGCGGGTACCAGCCGGCAATTGACACAAGGGGAGAAGGGCGCATCCAGTCCGCAGTGGTCTCCGGATGGAACCTGGCTGGCATTCACCAGCGCCCGCGTTGGAGACAAAAATCAAATCTTCATGATTCACCCCGACGGCGGTGAAGCTGTTCAGCTGACCAAGTCGGAAACGGGTGTCAGCGGCTTCGCCTGGTCTGAGAACGGCACGAAGATCGCCTACAGCGCCGCGGATACCACGTCGCAGTACATGAAGGACCGCAAGGAATATTACGACGATTACGAGGTGGTGCGGGAAGAGTACAACTACACTCACCTTTGGGTCGTGGATGTGGCGGAAGCCCTGCGCGCGGCAACGGCCGGCAAACAACATACGCGCGGCAGTGATTTTACCGTCGGCTCTTTTTCCTGGTCGCCCGACGGCACGAAGATCGCCTTCGGCGCAACGGTGAATCCGGACCTGACGCAAGGAAATACTGCCGACATCTATGTCCTGAATCTGGCTGACGACGCGGTGAAGAAGATTGTTTCCTCGCCGGGCCCGGACAACAGTCCCCACTGGTCGCCCGACGGACGCCAGATTGTTTTTTCCAGCGCCATGGGCAATGCGAGACAATTCGCGCAAAATACACGGCTGGCCGTTGTGCCGGCCGAGGGAGGCACGCCCCGTTCGATTACCGACGGCTTCGACGAAAATCCGGGATTCGTGGCATGGAACGCCGGCGGCATTTTTTTCTCGGGAGCACAGAAAACAGCATCGCACTTGTTCCGGGTTGATCCTACGACAGGGAACATTTCGAGGATCACGGTTCCGGACAGTCTGATCGGATCGGCATTTTCGATCACACGGGACGGAAAGCGGATGGGTCTCGTGATTGCATCTCCGAGCGCGCTGGGCGAGGTCATGGTCTCTGATGTTCAGAACTTCGCTCCCCGCCGGCTCACGAATATGACCGATCAGGCGAAAGACTTCATTCTGGGCACGCGTGAGGTCATCTCATGGAAAAGTCGTGACGGCGCCGCTATTGAAGGCATCTTGATCAAACCCGCGAATTTCGACCCGGCCAGGAAGTATCCGCTGTTGTGCATCATCCATGGCGGCCCGACGGGAGTCGATCGTCCGGTGCTGCTTACGCCGGATACCCGCTACTATCCCGCGGACATATGGGCAGGCCGCGGGGCGCTGATTCTCAAAGTGAATTACCGGGGGAGCTCCGGATACGGAGAGAAATTCCGAATGCTCAATGTGCGGAATCTCGGCGTCGGGGATTCCTGGGACGTCATCTCCGGCGTGGACTATCTGATCGGCAAAGGGTGGGTCGATCCGGCCAAGGTCGCGTGCATGGGATGGAGCGAGGGCGGATACATCTCGGCGTTCCTCACCACGTCATCGGATCGCTTTGCGGCCATCTCCGTAGGCGCCGGGATCTCGGACTGGGCGACGTATTACTACAACACCGATATCACCGACTTCACATTGAACTACCTTGGCGCCGATCCTATCGAGGACCCCGAGATTTATCAGAAGACTTCCCCGATGACGTACATCAAGAATGCGCGCACACCGACTCTGATCCAGCACGGAGAGCTGGACAAGCGGGTGCCGACGCCGAATGGCTATGAACTCAGGTTGGGCCTATTGAATCGCGGGGTGAAAGTGGAAATGGTCGTTTACAAAGGTTACGGCCACGGTATCACAAAGCCCAAATCGATTCGCGCCGTGATGAAGCACAACCTGTCATGGTTCAACCATTACTTATGGGGCGATCCGCTTCCAGACTTTGCCAAGCCCGAAGTTCCTGCGAAGGAAAGCAGTAAATAAGCCCCCCGCACGTGGACCTGGACTTGGACCTGGTCCTGGACGTAGACGTGGACATTCGCGAGTGTATCGAATACAAGATCGTCGAAGTCCAGGTCGAGGTTTAGGTCCAGGTCCACGAACGAAGTGGCTTACCTATGCGCTATGGTTTTCATAAAGATTGGTTGATGCCACGAGGGTTGCTGATATGAAGCTGCAAAGATCATTAGGATTTCCGGCCTTGTTTTGTGCCTTTATTACCATCGCGTTCTTTTCGATCCGCGGCGCAGGCCAGAACGCTCCGGATTTGAGTCAGCTCTTCACCAAGAAGGAAGCGATGATCCCGATGCGCGACGGCGTGCGATTGCATACCGAGATTTGTGTCCCCAGGAATGCCGGTTCCGCACTTCCATTTCTGATTACCCGCACTCCCTACGGCGTCAATGATGATCCTCAGGGATTTTCGCGGACCTTTGGCAATTACAGAGAACTGGTTCCCGAGGGATTTATTTTTATTTTTCAGGACATACGCGGCCGCTTTCAATCCGAGGGTCAGTTCGTCATGCAGCGGCCGCCGCGCGATCGCGCCAATCCCAAATCGATTGACGAGGGCACCGACACTTACGACACCATAGACTGGCTCCTGAAGAATATCCCGGGCAACAACGGCCGCGCGGGGCTTTTGGGAATCTCCTATGGCGGATGGCTGACGACGATGGGATTGCTGGAGCCGCATCCGGCGCTGAAGGCCGCGTCCGAACAGGCCTCGCCCGCCGATATGTTCCTCGGCGACGACTTTCATCACAACGGCGCCTTCCGCCTCAGCTACGGCTTCGAGTATGCGGCTGAAATGGAAACCGACAAGACCAACTACCAGTTTCCGTTCGACATCGCCGATACCTTTGAATGGTATCTGCGGCTCGGGCCGCTGTCGCGCGCCAATGAACTCTATTTTCACGGAAAGATACCCACCTGGAACGATTTCGTGGCACACCCTGATTACGACGAGTTCTGGCAGAAACAGGCGTTTCCTCGCTATCTGAAGGACCTGAAACTCACCGTGCCGAACCTCAACGTCGGAGGCTGGTGGGATCAGGAGGACTTTTACGGGCCGCTGAAGATTTATGAGCTGCTCGAAAAAAACGACGGCGCGCATATGAACTATGTCGTCGCCGGCCCCTGGAATCACGGCGGATGGGCTCGTAGCGACGGCACTCGACTCGGGCAGGTCCAATTCGGCAGCAACACCAGCGGCTACTTTCGCGAAAACATCCAGAAGGCGTGGTTCGATTACTGGCTGAAAGACAAGGGCGCCCTGCCGCTGAAGGAAGCGCTGACGTTTGAAACCGGCACTAACCAATGGCGCACGTGGGATTCATGGCCGCCTCAGGGAAATGTCGCGAAGCGCAAGCTCTACTTTCAGCCCGGCGCGAGGCTCGCTTTCGAGGAACCGAAAGGCAGCGATGCCGAGGCCTTCGACAGCTATCTCTCGGATCCCGCCTATCCGTTACCCTACAGACGCAGGCCGATCCAGCCGACCTACGGCCCGGGAAGCACATGGTCGACGTGGCTGGTTGAAGATCAGCGGTTTGTGGATCTGCGGCCGGACACGGCCCGATGGGCAACCGAAGTGCTAGGGGCCGATCTGACTGTCGCGGGCGATCTTGTCACCCATCTCTTTGCCTCGACCTCGGGCACCGACAGCGACTGGATTGTCAAACTCATCGATGTCTACCCGGAATCCTATCCTGAAGATCCGGCGATGGCCGGCTATCAGCTGATGATCGCGAATGAGGTCTTCCGCGGGCGCTTCCGCGCCGGTTTTGAAAAAGCCGAGCCGCTCGCGGCCAACCAGCCGTACGAATTTGTGATTGATCTTCACACAAATGATCACGCGTTTCGCAAGGGCCACCGTATCATGGTCCAGGTGCAGAGCACGTGGTTTCCCCTGATCGATCGCAACCCTCAGAAGTTCGTGCCGAACATCTTTCTGGCCGGGCCGGGCGACTACCAGAAGGCTACTCAGCGAATCTATCGGAGCCCCCGATACCCATCACACGTCGAATTGCCGGTGATTTCCAAGTAGCCCTTTTTGCCGGTCAATAGCGCCCGCCCAGGACGCTGTACAAGAGCAGCGAAAGCACGATCAGCGTGACGATCACGTAGGTGCGATCGCGCTGGAGCGCAAAAGCCAGGACTGAAAAGGTCACGCGCGCCACCGGCGTGATGATCAGCAGCAGAAGGCCAAGCTGGATTATCTGGACACTGTGCAGGGCCAGGGAGCCCTTGACGATGGCAGATACGCTCCGCAGCTCGGCGGGTTCGCCAGAGAACGCCCGGAAATTCTGCGTCGCGCCAGGATGGAAGACCAGATAAGCAACGCCGCCGGCCAGCACGACGAGAGCGGCGACTGTAACTCCGATCCTGAGCAGATTGCCGATGATCTGATCCACCTGCTTATCCGTTAACGCGTGCTTCGATCCGGGCATCTTAAAAGCTCCCCGTCGCCGCTTTATAGAGCATCTCCATGCCAAGCACCAGGAGGATGAGCCGGAAGATCTGGCGCAGCGATTTCGTTCTTGTGTTCATCAATATGCGCGCTCCGACCATGGAGCCGGACAACACCCCCAGCATCACGGGCATGCTCACAAGGGGATCGATGTACCCGCGATGGAGATACACTCCGGCGCTGGCGGCGGCCGTGACGCCGATCATGAAGTTGCTGGTCGTGGTCGAGACTTTGAAAGGGATGCGCATGGCTCGATCCATGGCCAGGACCTTTACAGCTCCAGACCCTATTCCAAGCAAACCGGAAAGCGTTCCCGCAACAAACATGAGGCTGAAACCGGTAGGAACGGCGTGCACGTTATAGGCCACAGGTCCCTCCAGACCAGGGTAACTGCCATCCATGCCGAGCCGGGCGGCCAGCGGATCCGGGGAGCTATTGCCGGCCGTGCCGCCTGAATCTCTCGATACCCACGCCGAATAAATCAGGACGAGCCCGAAAATAACTGCCACGGCGGCGGCCGGCACGACGGCCACCAAACCAGCGCCGAACAGCGCCCCCAGGGTAGTCGCCATCTCCAGAAACATGCCGATGCGGATATTCGAAAAGCCCTCCCTTACGTAAGCCGCTGCCGCTCCCGACGAGGTGGCGATTACCGAGACGAGCGAGGCTCCGATCGCGTAATGCAGATCCACTCCCATGACCAGAGTAAGGAGGGGCACAATTACCACGCCGCCGCCCAATCCGGTAAGCGATCCCAGCAATCCGGCCGCCACGGATCCCAGGCCGGTCAAAACGCAGAATTCCAGGCTGCTCATCGCCAATGCCTCTTCGAGGCTCTTAGAGTCTTTGAGTCTTCGAGGTTTGTCCTGCCTTTCGATAATGCGATCCGAATCTCAGAAAAATGCTAAACAGTCATGGGGCAAGAATATCACTGATTTCGCGCGATGGATGAAGTTCGGTGAAGCGCGCCCCTGATCGTACCGGAATTTCCTTGCTCGACGCAGTCAGGCGGGATAAAAATGCTTCCACGTTTCGTCCTAATCCGTGGTGTCAGTCAGGACGAGCCCTTTCTAATCGGGAATGTTCCTGCCATATAGGAGGAGTCGAATGCGTCACCCAGCGCGCCTCGTCATTTTAACAATCGTATGTGCCTTCGCCATAACCGGAGCTTTGAGTTTGTACCTGCAGGCGGCGCGGCAAACCGGGTCCGTGCCGGCGGTGAGCGGGCCAATCGATCCGCTCATCCTCAACACCCTTCACTGGCGCAGCATCGGCCCGCAACGCGGAGGGCGATCGATCGCGATCTCCGGCGTGAGGGAACGCCCGAAGGAAGGCTATTTCGGGGCGACGGGGGGCGGATTGTGGAAGACCACGGATGGTGGCGAAACCTGGGCGCCCATTACCGACGGTCAGATTCACAGCTCCTCTGTCGGCGCGCTTGCCGTCTCGGAGACAAACATTGATGAAGTGTTCATCGGCATGGGCGAGTCGTGCATCCGCGGCGACATTCTGCCGGGCGACGGCGTATACAAATCGACGGATGCAGGAAAGACATGGACGCATGTCGGCTTCTCCGATTCGGATGCAATTTCGAAGATCCGCATTCATCCGACCAATCCCGACATAGTCTTCGTCGCGTCCTTCGGCAAGTATGGGGCAACGAGCGACGAACGCGGCGTGTACAAGAGCACGGACGGCGGCAGAAACTGGAGGCGCGTGCTGTTCCGTGACAACAAGACCGGTGCGGCCGACATCGCGATCGACCGCAACCATCCTGACGTGATGTACGCCTCGCTCTGGGAGGCCTATCGCTTCGAGTATCAGATGTCGAGCGGCGGGCCCGGAAGCGGCCTGTTCAAATCGACCGACGGGGGAGAGACCTGGAAAGAGATCACGCGCAATCCGGGCCTCCCGCCGGGCGTGATGGGCAAGATCGGTGTCGCAGTTTCCGGCGCCGACTCGAACCGCGTCTACGCCATCATCGAGGCAGCCGACGGCGGCCTTTTCAGCTCGGACGATGCCGGCGCTACCTGGAAGCTCGTGAATCCGAACAACAATCTCCGCCAGCGCGCGTTCTACTACACGCATGTGTTCGCCGATCCGAAGAACAAGGATCTCGTCTACGTCGAAAATGTCGGAACATTCAAGTCGACGGACGGCGGCAAGACGATGGTGAACTTTACCGGCGGGGACTCGCACGACCTCTGGATTGACCCTGACGACTCGAATCACGTTTTGCACGCGAGTGACAGCGGCGGCGCGGTGACGTACAGTGCGTTGTCGCAACCCACGACTTTTACCTCGCGTGCCTATGCGACCGGACAGTTTTACCACGTCATCACGACGAAGCACATTCCCTATCACGTCTGCGGCGCGCAGCAGGACGCGAGCACAATCTGCGTGCCGAGCGACACGGGCCTCGGCGGAGGCTTCGGCGGCCGCGGGGGCGGAGGCGGGGGTGGCCGTGGCGGCCCCGCTGCGCCGGCGACATACAGTCCTGGGGGCGCAGAACCCGGCTACATAGCACCTGATCCGAAAGATCCCGACGTCTTTTTTGCCGGCGGCAACAACGGCTCGTTCCTGACCATGGTAAACCGCCGGACGGGCGAGAGTCGGGAGGTCGGGCCGTATACGCGCATGTTCTCGGGAGAAGCATCGAGCGCCCTGGTAGAGCGCGTGCAGTGGACTTTCCCGATCATCTTCTCGCCGGTCGATCCGCATGTGCTCTACACCGCCACGCAGCACGTCTGGAAGACAATCAACGGCGGTCAAACGTGGCAACGACTCAGCGAGGACCTGACGCGCCACGATCCGAAAACGATGGGCGATTCGGGCGGGCCGATCACCCATGATATGAACGGGCCTGAAGTCTATGCCACGGTGTTCGCGCTTGGACCCGGGAAGACCGACGTCAACGTGCTCTGGGCGGGATCGGACGACGGGTTCATCAACGTCACGCGCGATGGCGGCAAGACGTGGGCGAACGTGACGCCGAAAGAGATGCCGGATTTCGGCCGTGTGAGCATCATCGATGCCTCGTCGTTTGACGCAAGCACGGCGTATGCGGCGGTGAAGAAGCCGCTCTTGAACGACATGTCGCCTTACATTTTCCGGACCCACGACTTCGGCAGGACGTGGACGAAGATTGTGAACGGGATTGGCGCGAAGGATTATGTGCACTCGGTGCGTGAGGATCAAACGCGGCGCGGGCTGCTCTACGCCGGCACGGAGCACGGCTTTTACATTTCCTATGATGACGGCGACACGTGGCGATCGCTCTCGTTGAATTTGCCGGACACGCAAGTCTCCGACATCTGGGTCGAGGCGAATGACATCACGATCTCGACACACGGGCGAGGCTTCTACATTCTCGATCACGTCGAACCCCTGCGGCAGTGGGCGCCGGCGGTTGCATCGGCTGACTCGTACCTGTTCAAGCCGGAATCGGCAATCCGGTCGGTCGGCAACGCGACGATAACCTATCTGCTGCGGCGACCCGCACAGAGCCTGACCATTGACATTCTGGACAGTAAGAGCACAGTGGTCCGATCAATTGCAGGCGGTGCGGTTCCGGCTACCGGTGCAGCGGCCGGCGGGCGCGGCGGTGGAGCGGGAGCAGGTGGAGCAGCGGGGGGCGGCGGTCGTGGCGGACGCGGCGGTGGCGTCGCCTTTGCCCCGATGACGGCGGGACTCAACACGGCGACGTGGAATATGCGCTATCCGGACGCGACGAGCTTCCCGGGTATGGTTCTCTGGGGAGGCAGTGTCTCGGGGCCTGCGGCGCCGCCGGGAACGTATCAAGTGCGCATGACGGTGGACGGCAAAGCCCAAACGCAGCCGCTCGTGGTGAAGCGTCACCCGCTCCATGCAGCCACGGACGCCGATTTGGTGGAGCAGTTCAACCTGGCGATTCAGATTCGTGACAAAGTCAGCGAAGCCAATAACGCCGTGATTCAGATCCGCGGCATCAGGACACAGGTTGCCGATCGCCTGTCGAAGTCCCAGGACGCTAAGCTCAAAACCGCCGGCGACACGCTTACCAAGAACCTGAGCGCGGTGGAAGAAGACATCTATCAAGTCCGCAATCAGGCCAGCGAGGATCCGCTGAACTTCCCGATCAAGATCAATAACCGGCTGGCGACACTGCTATCGGTCGTCAATCGAGGAGACGGCAAACCGATCGGCAACGCGGAGCCGATCTTTAAAGATCTGGTCGCGGAACTCAAGGTCCGGACCGACCATCTGCAGCAGGTCCTCACGCGCGACCTCGCTGCTTTCAACGCCGAAGCCAAGCGTCTGAATCTGGACCCCGTGCCGGAGAAATGAGGGAGCGCGAGCCTGGCGGCGATTTGCGCAAAACTCAAGGAGCACTTGTCTCCTGAGGACTGGGAGTACATGACGTGGCAGGAATGGAAGGAAGGCCTGGCCCGGTAACTGTAGACTGCGGTCGCCGCCCATCTCGGGCAACCCGCCAACCGAGGCGGCCTAATCAGCAGCAGTTGCGGGACGATTGAATTCTTTGCCTTTATGAGTAGAATCAGCCCCTAAGTTGTAGGTCATCGTGTAACCGCACCTTCGTGCTCAAGTTCGTGCGGGGATTCCGTGCTTTGGCGGGAGAATAAACTGCAGTGTCATTGCAGCCGTGAAAGCGTC
>JBEKIX010000004.1:0-85247 GCA_050011535.1 Acidobacteriota bacterium | reverse complement strand
TTCGAACTGCCGCTTCGGCTCGACTCGCCTGACTCGCGCCCGGATCGCTTCCAGTACCGGGTCACTGTCGAAAACAACAACTGCATCCGCACGGTGCAAGCCAGTGAGGATGCCCTGCCCCCCGAGATGTTCCCCCTGGTCGAATGGTTGACTGCGGCAGCACGCAGGCCCAGATGAACCGTATTTAGATCATTACGGCACGTTTTGTGTGCCGTAAGGATCTAAGAGAGGAATCTTTCTTATGCCGCCTTTTTGTATTGTCCCATCCTATATCCTGCGATCGATCGTCATGAACGGAGATGAACATCAAAGGCAAGCGGCATGGTCAACCCTGACCGCTTCCGAGCAATTCCGCGGCGAGCGCAGAGTCCTCACGCTGCTGACGCCAGGAACGAACATGATGACCGGGACCAAGCGCCGGACTGTCTATGATGCCAGGCACGGGTACGTTCTGCCGGGACGCCTGGTGCGCGGAGAAAAGGACGCGAAAAGCAAAGACCCCGCAGTGAACGAAGCCTTCGACGGTTCAGGCGCTACTTACGATTTCTTTTATAAAGTGTTCGGTCGTCGGTCCATCGATTGCCAGGGCCGCCGATTGGATTCATCCGTCCATTATGGCATCCAATACGACAATGCGTTCTGGAACGGCCACCAGATGGTTTACGGCGATGGCGACGGCCGAATCTTTCGGCGTTTCACCGGAGCCCTGGATGTGATCGGCCACGAGCTGACGCACGGTCTGATCCAGTACGAGGCCAATCTCAGCTATCGCGGGCAGTCCGGCGCGCTGAATGAGTCCTGCTCCGACGTTTTCGGATCGCTCGTCAAGCAGTACAAGCAGAAGCAGACGGCGGCGGAGGCGAACTGGTTGATCGGTGACCGGATTTTCATGCCCGGAGTCCACGCGAAGGGTATGCGTTCGCTGAGTGAGCCGGGAACAGCTTACGACGACCCGTTGCTGGGAAGGGACCCGCAACCTGCCCATATGCGGGACTATGTGCACACTGTCGAGGATGGCGGCGGCGTGCACATCAACTCAGGGATTCCAAACCGGGCCTTTTATCTGCTCGCAGTCCGTCTCGGTGGTTTCGCATGGGAGAAGGCGGGGCGGATCTGGTACCGGGCATTGTGCGACAAGCTGCGCGAGGACTCCTCGTTTGTCGAGGCCATGAACATGACCGTGGGGTCCGCAGGCGAGATCTACGGCAGCAACAGCCGGGAACAGAAGGCGACGCGTGAAGCATGGTCCGATGTCGGCATTTAGTTTCGGCGGGCCTGCTTTGCTGCGGGGCAGCAATCGTGCCCTCAAACACCGCAGATCAGATCTTGAAGATCTCGCTGGCCCATTGGGATTGCTGTCCCAAATGGCTCAACTAAGCCATTCAGTCCGGTCGAACATGGGCATGCCAGGCCATGGAGATTGGTCGGCTCAGACGATGCGCAGGAAGTTAGATCCGTGTACCTTATGGTTACCCGTTCGGCCGGATGGCTGGTAGAGGCAAGGGGTCATACGGCTTGCGTAAGATAGGATATGTTGGGAGGTTCCAATGGAAGATCGGGGCGCGACCGCTGACGGCGATAAAGGCAACCAGTACGGAAGCATGGAACGCAGGGGCACCGCTCGCCTGCTCGCACCCTTCCCCGTGAGGATCGTGGGAGTCGCCACTTCAGGTGAGCGCCTGGAATGTGAGGCCCATCTGGAAAATCTCTGCGCGCGCGGGCTCTATGTGCGGCTCTCCGAGGACATCCGCGAATGGAAGCGCATCGTGATGGTGGTGAAGCTCTCGCTGGCGCCCAGCCCGACCGTGCCGGCCCCCGTGTTTGTCGCGCGGGCCGAGATCGTTCGGGTTGAAGCTCAGGGCGACGGTCTCAAGGGATTCGCGGTCAGTCTAACCCGGCACCGCTTTCTCTGAAGTTGCCGGTTCATCGGGCGGATTCACCGCAAGATCAACGCGGAATCGGGACCAGCCCGTGGCGGTATGCGTAAATCACGAGTTCCAGCCGATCCGAGACCTCAAGCTTGCTGTAAATCGAAGTCAGGTGATGGTGCACGGTCACGTCACTGATGAACAGCCGTTCGCCGATCTGCTTGTTTTTCAGCCCTTCACCGACAGATGTGATCACCTCGCGCTCGCGGTCGGTGAGCGTGACGATTTTAGCCTCTTCGGGATTGAGTTTCTGCGTCTCTTTCCTGCGTGTCAAATCCTCGAGCACGTCGGCCGTCATGGAGCGATCCAACCACACCTCGCCGGCGTGTACCCTCTCGATTGCTTTGGCAAGCGCCGCAAAGGAAGAGTCCTTGGACACCAGCCCCTTCGCGCCCAGACGTACAGCCTTGCGATGAGTTTCCGCGTCGCGCGTTTCGGTGAGGACCAGGATCTTTGCGTTTTCAGCCGCCGCCAGCAGGACGGGCAGGAGGTCGAGCCCACATTCGCCGCGGAGCGTATGATCGAGGAGGATTACGTCGGGTTGCTCGTGTTTGACTGCCGCCAGAGCCTCCGTGGGACTTCCGGCCTCGCCCACCACCCTGATGCCATTGTCGTTCCCGATCAACGACTTGATGCCCGTCCTGAAGAGCTGTTGATCGTCAATGAGCACGACACGTATGCACTTGGTTTCTATTATTGAATCCAGGCACTTCATAGGCATTTGGCTCGTTTTGACAGCGCGGGATTGAGGTTCCCGCTCCTTCGAGCGCCTCACAACACGACCCTGTATGGCAGAGAACGAAGGCACGAGAAGCTCCAGCGCTATTAAGATTCCTCGCGAGGCATGCACACCTGCACGCCCATCCCTCTCTCGTATCGGCAAGGATCGTAGCGGAGAATAGACTTACACGGAGAGAATCTACGCTACCTGGCGCGCCGCGCAAACAGCCAATCTGAAACTTGCACCCGCGTGCGGCAGATCCTCTTAGAGGAGGGGATTTTCGAGGTCATTCCGAAAAGACTTGCGCTTCAAAAATCTGGATGACAACCTTCGGATCACGCCAGGCATTGCTTGGCAGTCCCGCCTTGCGGCAGGTCTGCGCGAGAAAGGTATCACGATCCCAATGGTATTTTGTGGCCACCTGCGGCAGCAGGAGACCGCGCAGGTTTCCGAGCGTGATAACCAGCCCGTGTTTGTCCACTTCGATGAGGCCTACGTCGGTTACACGCCGCAGCGGCGAAAGCACCGAGATTTCGATGCTGAGTTCAGGGACCTCCTCGGGCGTAACAGGGCGAAAACGGCTGTCCTCCAAAGCAGCGCTTATCGTGCAGCGTTGGACAGTCCGGAACAGCTCATGGTCCTCCGAAAGCATGCCGATGCAGCCTCTCAACTCTTCCCCTTTGTGCAAGGAGACGAAAGCGCCGCTGCGCCGTCGCAGCTCGGGGTGCACTACGTCCCATTCAGGGATTCGATCGGTTGCCAGATAGCCTTCGAGTGTGGCACGTGACAGCGCCAGCAGTTCCCGCCGCGCGGTTTCTTCCAGAATCGGCTGGTCCGTTTCCATGATTGCAGGTGGATCGCGCCTTGAACGCAACCTTCGAGGCACGGGTAAGTACATCATCCTGAATTGCGCACGCCGTCAACGGACGGAGGATCGACCTCCAGCTTGGCGTTCCTCAGGCGTTCGAGCCGCCTCAGGCGGCGGAGCTCCCGCCGCTCGGCCATGATCTGGCGTTTCCGTTGGAGGATGCGCAGACGCCGGTGTTCGCGATGTTTAATGCTGGTATCCAACTTGGACCAGAACTCTACGAAATACTCGACCATCGAAAGGAGCGCCAGGAGCATCACGGCTCCGAGCAGGAGGTTCGCGGTCTGCATGATCCATCCCGGATGGGCATGTCCCAGAATGAGCCCAACCACAGCCGCCACCTGGAGCACCATCTTTCCCTTGCCCAAAGTCGATACATCAATCGTGAAACCTTCGGATGCTGCGATGCTGCGCAGTCCACTCACGGCAAACTCCCGCCCGATGATGATGGCAACCATCCATGCGGGAGCGAGCTGGAGTTGCACCAGAGAAACGAGCGCCGAGGAAATCAAGAGCTTGTCCGCTACAGGATCGAGGAGCCGCCCGAGTGTCGTCACCTGCTTTCGCCGCCGCGCGAAATATCCATCGAGAAGATCCGTAAGCGCGGCGCCCAAAAACAGCGAAATGCCCCAAATGGCCCACGTATGAATCCGATCCGGCTGACTGGGCGTCGTCAACAAGACCACAACGACGATGGGCACTAAGAAAATGCGCGCCAGAGTCAAACTGTTCGGGAGATTCATATTTGATTAATCGCTGTCTTTATAGCCCAGATTTTATCAGAGAAAAGGGCGATTGAAGCAATAAAACGTGCTGAATCGGCATTTTGCAGTGCGGAGTTTGAGTTTAATTCCAGGATAGTTCCAAAATCCGCAACAAAATCCTCAAAAGCGCGCCCGGGAGCTTTAAGACTGCAAAATCACCGTCGCATCACAGTGGGAGAGAATGCGCTCCGTCGTACAGCCGAAAAACATTTCCCGGATAGGGCTGTGACCATAGGCTCCCATGACCAATATGTCCGCGCCTTCCGTGGCGACGATGTCGCACAGCGATTCCGAGACCTTGGAGCCGATGACTACTTTCCTGCTGGGCGTCACCCCGCGGTGGTACAGAAATGCCTCAGCGGGAGACAGGACTTCCACGCCCGCCTCCTCTGTTGGGGCAACCGTGACCAGGATGCATTGGACCTCGTAGCCGGCACTCAGTTCCGCGGCAATGCTGAGGGCGCGTGAAGCGTGGACGCTTCCGTCATACGCGGCCACAAGGCGCTTGATCGCCCCTGCGGATGGGAATTTGCCGCCGGCTACCAGAACCGGCCGGATCGAGCCGCGGATCACGCAGGATACCAGCGGGTCCAACGACCAGTTGCCATTCTTTACTACCCGCGCATACCCGGAGCGCGACATGACCACGATGTCGTGCGCGACCGATTCCCGCACGATTACGTCTCCGGGGATGCCGGTCCTGATCTCGGTCGAGACGGAGAGCCCTCTGGCTTCGCAGGCCCGCCCAAACCGGTCGAGGCGTTCCTTGGCAAGCTTCGCGAGGTCATCCAGAAGAACCTGGCTTTCTTCAATGGGAGGCGATACCACCGGCGGCATGAACCCGTCGGCGGTGCCAAGCACGGGGATCTCGAATGCCTTGATGTCGATAACCCCTAGCGCCTGAATGTGGCCGCCTTTCTGGGCCAGCCATAAGGCGTACTCTTCGGCGTGCTCCCAGTCGGGGCCGTCAGCCAGCGGCAGCAGGATGGAGGCGAGCATAAACCCTCCCGTCGAATCAGAAAACGATCAGGAAATGCCCAAATCCGATTTGATCTTGAACAGGTCCAGGAGATCCTGGCGCGATACGATTCCCACCAGCCTGCCTTCCTCAATCACAGGCATGCGCCCCAGATCTTCCGACACCATCCGCTTGAACGCCTCGGTTGCGTCATCCGCAGGGTTGAGGCAGGCAACCTGTTCGATCGGTGTCATGATATCGCGGACCTGCTTAAACATCCACAACTCCTTCGGCACCGCCTTGACCTGGACCAGAGACACCATCCCGATCAATTCTTCGCGATTAAACACCGGGAAGTTTGTGAATTGATGCTTATAGATATAATCCCGAACCAGCTCGTCGATCGAGGCGAGCCAATCTACGGATACAACGTTCTCCTTCATCACTTGTCGAACCTGCACTCCGGCCAGCGATTCGCGGATGACAACCGCTTGATAGCTTCCGAGGGCAGCCTGTTTCATGAACAGCCCCAGAAACACAAGCCAGAGTCCGGGGAGGAGGCTCTGTGCAAGTAGAAACATCAGCACCCCGAGGATGATGAAAAACAAGGAGAAGGAATTGCCAGTCTGACTGACGACGCGGGTGGCGCGTGTCAAATCACCCCACTTATCCCAGAGGATCGCACGGAGAATCCGGCCTCCGTCCAGAGGGAACCCGGGAATTAAGTTGAACAACGCCAGAAGAACGTTTGCTCCCGCAAGATACCAGGCGATTGCGGCGACGGGACCGAGTCTGCCTGCGAAAAACATCAAGCCGTAGAGGGTGCCGAAGGCAAAGCCGAGCGTCATGCTCATGGCCGGTCCTGCCAGAGCAATCAGGAACTCATGACGCCCCGAATCCGGTTCGGATACGGCCTGCGACAGTCCTCCGAATAGAAACAAGCGAATTATCGTGATCCGGATCCCATAGTGCATCGCGACAAAAGAATGAGCCAGCTCATGAAGCAGAACTGAGAGAAAAAACAAGGTGGCGGCTGCTACCCCCATGGTCCAGTACTGGACACCCGTAAACTGCTGCTGCACCGCCGGGAAATAACCCTCCGCCATGCTGTAAACAACCAGCAGGAATATGATGAACCACGAGTAATCAATGATGACTTGAATTCCGGCAAGCCGGAACAACTGAAATCCTCTTAGCTGCATGTCCTACATATACCATGAAGCGGGTCCGGATTCTAACCGCGCTCCGAAAGAGTGTGGTACAATTCTCATTCGATGGAGGAAATTCGGAGTTGATCAAGGCATTCATTCTCGCGGGCGGGAAAGGGGCTCATCTCCGGCCTCTGGCGTTGCACATCCCCAAGCCGATCGTTCCGCTGGCGAACATCCCGTTTCTGTTCTTCCAGATCGATGACATCAAGCGCGCCGGCCTTACCGAGATCATACTGGGCCTCTCCTATCAGCCGCGGAAGATCACCGACATCTTTGGGGATGGCATGAAATTCGGCGTAACCATGCGCTACACCTACGAGGACTTCCCTCGCGGGACTGCGGGCGCGTTCAAGGCCGCCGAAAACCTGATTGACGATACGACCCTCGTACTCAACGGAGATATCCTCACGGATACCGATCTTCGCGAAGTCATCCAGTTCCATCAGGAGCACAAGGCGGACGCTACCATCGTGACGGCGCGTGTGATGAACCCAAGCGGATACGGCATGGTGGAGGCCGACGGCGACGGTCGGGTGATGAGGTTCCTCGAAAAGCCTCCCGAAGACGAAATTACCGGAGACACGATCAACGCGGGCATCTACATATTGGAGCGCTCGGTGCTCGACCGGATCCCCAAGGAAGGATCCCAGAGTTTCGAGCGCGAGATTTTTCCGTCAATGCTGGCGGAAGGCGCCCGGATCTATACTTACTTGACGCGCGCTTACTGGCAGGATATCGGCAGCCCTCAAAAATACCTGGAAGCGCACTACGGCATTATTTCGGGGCGTGTAAAGCTCCCCGGTTACCCTCTGAAATCCTGCCCGCCGAACGATTGGGAGAAACGCCAGGTGCAGATCGACTCCTACTCGATTCTCGACGGGGGTTGCGTGATCAAACCGGGCGTGGTCATCGAGAATTCAGTGCTCGGAGAGGACTGTCGAATCGAAGAAGGAGCCTTGATCAAGGATTCCGTGATCTGGAGCCAGAACCGCATCAGGGCGCATGCGCGCATCGAAGGTGCCATCCTCGGACGCCAGTGCCACATTGGTGAGGGAGCCAGGGTGCGTCCCGGAACCGTGCTGGGCGACAAGGCCATCATCACCGACTACAGCGTCCTTTAGCCCCAATGATTCGAAATTCGAGATTCGAAATTCGAGATTGAGAATCTTGAATCTCGAATCTCGAATTCGTAATCCGGGCTTATTCCAGGCTTTTCGCAAAGTACTCGACAAGTTTGGCGGCCGCCTTGGGCCCGACGTAAGGTGCCAGCTCCTCAAACTTCGCATTCCGAACCCGCTCCAGGCTTCCGAAGGCGCGCAACAACACTTTCTTGCGTACCTCGCCGATTCCCGGCACGGCGTCGAGTTCAGACGAGTGATCGCGCATTTCAAGCCGTTTCCTGTGATAGCTTACCGCGAATCGGTGGGCCTCGTCCCGGAGCATCTGAATCAGGTGCAGAACTGGAGACTCCCGGGGCAGAACGATGGGTTCGATCTGTCCGTGCATGAACAGGATCTCTTCTCGTTTCGCGATCGCTGCAACCGCCTGATCTTCCATCCCCAGATCGGAGAGCGCCTCTGCGGCAGCGGAGAGTTGGCCCTTGCCGCCGTCGATGAGGATCAGGTCCGGCATCGGCTGGCCGTCTCCCTGAAGAACATCTTCGTAGTGCCGGTGTACGACCTCGCGCATGGAAGCGAAATCGTCCGGCCCTTTGACATCCTCGATCTTGAACTTACGATAGTCCTTCCTTTTCATGTCCCCGTTTTCGCACACGACCATGCTGGCCACCGTGGCGGCGCCCTGCGTGTGGGAGATGTCGAACGCTTCGATCCGGCGCGGCAACGTCCCAAGGCCGAGCACTTCCCGAAGAGGTCGAAGGAGTTCCTCACCCCGTGGCTTTACAATGCGGAACCGAGTTTCAAAGGCCATTTGTGCGTTGCGCGTCACCAGATCCAACAGACCCGCTTTAAGCCCGCGCCGCGGCGAGCGTATGTGAACCCTGCGGCCCTTGCGCTCGGAGAGCCAGGTTTCCAAGGCCCCGGCATCTTCGATATCGGCCGGAATCAGAATTTCCACGGGAGTAAAAGTGTCCTGCAGATAGTACTGCTCGAGGGCGGAGGAGAAAAAATCGCCCGGATCAAAGGACAACAGATCTTCCCAGTAAAACTCCCGCCTGCCGACAATCCTCCCTCCGCGCACGGCAAAGACCGCCATGGCAAGTTGGGCGCCCTCCTGGTGGTAGCCGAACAGGTCAGTATCATCCTCGCCTTCGAGAATCATCTTCTGCCGCTCCGATGTGTCACGCACCATCGCGATCCAATCGCGATACATGGCGGCGGCTTCGTAGCGGAGATCTTCAGCAGCCTGTTCCATGCGCCGCTCCAGCTCGCGAATCAGGCTGTCCGTCCGGCCTGAGAGCAGAAGCTTCACGTCCTCCACCGCCCGCAAATAGTCTTCCCTGGAGCACAGCCCCGTTACGCAAGGGCCGAGGCAGCGCTTCATCTGGTAATCCAGGCAAGGCCGGGACATGGTCCCGTCGATCGGCAGATTGCAGGTGCGCAGCTTGAAATACCTGTTGATCAAGCGGATGGTCTGACGAGCATAGCTCGCCGGCAGATAGGGACCGTAATACAGCGCTCCATCCTGCCTGATGCGGCGCGTGACGAAAATGCGCGGGAACGGCTCGTTGACCGTGAGTTTGAGGTAGGGGAAGCTCTTGTCATCCTTCAGGTTGACGTTATAGCGCGGTTGGTTTCGCTTGACCAGCGTCGATTCGAGAATCAGGGCTTCCACTTCACTGTCGACCAGGATGGTCTCCAGGTCGGCAACCTCGGCTACCAGGTGGTCGGTCTTGGGATCGGTCGCACGGCTCTCCTGGAAATAGGAGCGCACCCGGTTCCGAAGAGACAACGCTTTCCCGACATAAATGATCGTGCCCCCGGCGTCTTTGAAGAGATAGACACCCGGCGAAGCAGGCAGATTGTCGAGTTTCGCATCAAATGAGATGGACCGGGTTTCGGACATATTTATGGAGCTATTTTTCATCAGTGTCCGATGAAATCCAGGGCCGGCGTCACACCTTTGGCTCAAGACGGCGGCGTACGGCGGCGTTTACGAGTTTCCCGTCGACGACCTTGCCTGCGAATCGAGCCATGCAGTGCTTCATCACCGTGCCCAAGTCCCTGGCGGATGAGGCTCCCGTCTCGCGTACTACATCGTCGACGGTTTTTTCGATTTCTTCTACGGACACGCCTGCGGGGAGATACTCCTCGATGATCTTGATTTCAGCGGCTTCCTTTTCGGCAAGATCGATGCGGCCTCCGCCGGTGAATTGCTCGATAGAATCTTTACGCTGTTTGATGAGCGTAGAGAGCACCTGAAACGCCGGGCCATCTTCCAACTCCGTGCGCAAGTCGATTTCCTTGTTTCTGATCGCGGTCTTCACCATGCGCAGGACGCTTAGGCGCAGATTGTCCTTCGCTTTCATCGCAGCGGTCAGATCCGCGTTGATCTTATCTCGCAGTCTCACGCTTCGCTCCTTCTCGCGCCTCCAGGGCGCTCCAGACAGCGACTCTCACGCGGTTCCCCGATCCGGCGCCGAGGTTTCGCGCAAGATCGCCATCATCTGTTCGTGGATCTGTGCGTTGCTTGCCAGGCATTCTCTCTCGTAGATCGATCCGAATTCCCCACGCCAGTTGGTCACCAGGCCGCCGGCTTCGCGCACCATCAGGTACCCGGCGGCGCAGTCCCAAGGATGCAACTTCATCTCCCAGAACCCGTCGAAGCGCCCGGCCGCCACGTAGCACAGGTCCAGAGCCGCGGAACCTCCACGCCTGATGCCCTGGGCTCGCAGCGCGAATACCCGGAAGTAATTCAGATTGTTTTTTGCGCTGGTCCGAATGTCGTAGGGGAACCCGGTTGCCAGCAGGCTTGATCCCAGAGACTTTGTTTCCGATACCTTGATGGGGTCGCCATTGAGAAACGCCCCGCCGCCCCGGCGCGCGACAAACGCCTCCTCCAGATTCGGGTTGTAAACGATTCCCCACTCGAGAGCCCCGTCGATTTCGAGCCCGATCGAGACCGAGAAAATCGGCAAGCCATGAGCAAAATTCGTGGTGCCGTCCAGGGGATCTATAATCCATGTCACCGCGCCGCGGGCCGCTTCGGTGTGGGTCTCTTCCGAAAGCACCGTGGACTCAGGAAAGGCGGAAGCGAGGCGTGTAACGATCAGGTTCTCCGCCGCAAGATCGAATTCCGTCACCAAATCGATCTCGCCTTTTCGGGAAACCGCAAATCGATCGTGGAGATGCTCTTTGAGGAACCTCCCTGCCTCGCGCGCCACCTGCGTGCCCGCCAAAGCATACTCATCCAGCCTGCTGTTGCTGATGCGCGTTTCCAGATCCGCTGACTTTCCGCCATCACTTTTCATCCAGGCGCACAACCTCCACACCTTTCGGCAACTTGAACTGAAACTGTTTGCTATCCACTTTCATGTTGGTCTTCAGGTTGCTGAGCGCAAAATCCGAAGTGTTCCCCGTGCGCTCCCGGATCACGATGCGGCGCATGTCGAAGCTGCGAGCATCACATTCGATCACCACATAAGCATAATCGGCTTCGGGCGCGCGCGGCGTAAACCGAAGAACGAAGGCGCCGTCCGCATCCGGTCCCGGATCCCGCTCCCATGCGACCTCGAAGCTCCGCCGGATGTCGCCCTGGCCCAGCAGGAACTGAAGTGGCGTGCTATGCAGTTCGGCGGCGCTGAAACGCCGGATCAGCACTTGCCGGTCTTCCGGAGTGTACAGATACGTCTCCCGGCCGTCGGCGATAAAAAGCTTGACCTCGGGCGCCCGATATTCCCAACGCATGAAGCCCGGCTTCTTCATGATCAAGGTGCCAGACTCGGTCTGCTCGATTCCGGGCGCGCGATAGGTCTGGCGGAAATCGGCGCCGATGCTTTCCACCAGAGCATAACGCTTCTGCAGCCCGGCGACCACGGCATCCAGGTCCGGGCCGGCCAATGAAACGGAAGCCGGAACGAACGCCGCCAAAGCCAATGCCAAGCCCGTCCCCAGCCGCAAGAGCCGGAGCACGGCCCGTCCCGCATGCGATCCGTGCGGTGCCGAAATGTCCGGGCTACTCCTGAACCGAATCCACATTCTCATGGCCAACATCCTGACCGGGATTTCGCAAGGTATCGATTAGCAGCATCGCAATGCCAATCGTGATGGCGCTGTCGGCAATGTTGAAGGTCGGCCAGTGGAACGAATCCTTGACATGCAGTTCGATGAAGTCGATTACGGATCCGTGCATGATCCGATCCGTGAAGTTCCCCAAAATGCCCCCCATCGTAAGGGCGAGAGCGCCTTGAAGGAAAAATCGATCCGACGGCATGCGCCAGCTGTAAATCACAATTACGACGACGGCCACGATCGCAAGCCCGCCCAACAGGTAGGGTTTCCAGGCCGCATCCAGATCCTGGAAAAATCCGAAGGCCACGCCTGAATTGCGCACATAGGAAAGGCGTAGATAACCGGGGACGAGCTCGATGCTGTCCCTCAATTCCATGCGCACGCTGACGAGGTATTTCGTCAGGTGGTCGAGAAGGAAGACCATCAGAGTGAGCAGTATGAATTTGCCTCTCATCGCATCCATCAATCAGGTAAAACCTCCGCGGAATTCAGACGCCCATCTCGAGCACACTTTCCGCGCAGCGCTCGCAGATCGTGGGGAAATCGGCATTTGCACCTACCGCAGGGGAATAGTTCCAGCAGCGCTCGCACTTTTCACCCTGAGCGCGCTCCGTCAGAATACGCAGTTCGTTTCCAGCGTCGTCCACTACTTCCGCCTGCGAAACAAGGAATAGATACCGTAGATCTTGCGCGTGCCGCTTCAGCAGGTTGCCCTTTTCGCTTCCAGCATGAAGGATGACGCGTGCTTCCAGCGAGTTGCCGATCTCGCCTTTCTGCCTGAACTCCTCGAGTGCTTTGGACACAGCCTGTCTCACCTCCAGCAAGCCATCCCATTCGGCAAGCAGATCCTCTCGGTCATGGCTGGGTTCATACTCCGGGAAGAGCATCAGGTGGATGGATGCAGGCTTGCTCCCGGCTTCGTCCCCCGCGTGCACGGCCTCGAATATCTCCTCGGCCGTGAACGGCAGAATGGGCGCAATGAGCCGCGTGAACGCGTCGAGGATATGCCACAGAGCCGTCTGTGCGGAACGCCGCGAAGCAGAGCGGGTAGCATGCGTGTACAGCCGATCCTTCAGCACGTCGAGGTAAAACGACGACAGATCGACTGTGCAGAAATTGTAAAGGGCGCTGTAGACCAGGTGAAACTGATAATCCTCATACCCTTTTCGGCACTTGAGAATCAGGCGCGCCGTGCGTGCGAGCGCCCACCGGTCGATCTCCAACATTTCATCATAGGGCACCGCATCACGGACCGGATCAAAGCGCGGGTGCTGAGGATCCTGCTGGTTGCTCAAATTGCCCAGCATGAATCGGGCGGTGTTTCTTATCTTCCGATAGGCGTCCCTGAGCCGCTCAAACAGCTCGTCGAAGATACGAATATCCTCGACGAAGTTCACCGAACTCACAAGAAGCCGGGTTACCTCAGCGCCTTGCTCCTTGACGAGGTCCGCGGGATCCACACCGATCCCCTTGGACTTGGACATCGCACGCCCTTCGGCATCGAGCGTCCAGCCATGGGTAATCGATGCGCGGTACGGGGAGGCGCCGCGCAACGCCACGCCGATCAGAAGCGAACTCTGGAACCAGCCGCGGTACTGGTCGCCTCCCTCGATATACATGTCGCTAGGCCAGGGAAGGTCCTTCCGGCTCTTGCTTCCAAGCACCGCCAGATGGCTGCTTCCCGAATCGAACCAGACATCCAGTATGTTCGATTCCTTGCGAAAGTTCGTGCCGTTGCACTTGCGGCATGTGGTTTTCTCTGGAAGCAAGCCGGAGGCTTCGTGCGCGTACCAAGCGTCCGCTCCTTCACGATCGAAGAGGGAAGCCACGTGGTCGACGATCCGCTTTTCCAGGAGAATTTCGCCGCAATCAGCGCAGTAAAAGGCAATGATGGGCACTCCCCAATCGCGCTGGCGCGAGATGCACCAGTCCGGGCGCTCCCTGACCATGTTGCTGATGCGCTCTTCCCCCCAGGCTGGAATCCATCGGACGGTCTTGATCGCTTCAAGAACGCGCAGGCGAAAGCCGTCGTGGTCCAGCGCGATAAACCATTGAGGCGTGGCGCGGAACATGACGGGATTGTGGCAGCGCCAGCAGTGCGGATATGAGTGGCTGAACGGTTCCGAATGAAGAAGAACACCCGACTTGCGCATGTGCTCGACGATGATCGGATTCGCTTCGAAAACCTGGAGGCCGGCGAAATGTTCCACACTGGCATCAAATCGTCCTTCGTCGTCCACGGGGCACAGGATACTGAGTCCGTAAGCGACTCCCGTGAGGTAGTCTTCGTAGCCATGGCCGGGCGCCGTGTGCACGCAGCCCGTGCCCGCATCCAGGGTCACATAATCGGCCAAAACCAACAGCGACTCGCGATTCAGGAACGGATGACGCGCCTTGCGCCCCTCGAGGACCCTTCCTCGGAATCGCGCCACTTCCACAGGCTCGCGCCAGGCGCACGCCGCAGCGACAGATTTGAGCAATTCGGTCGCCACGATGTAACCCCGGTTGCCCACCCGCACGGCGGAATACTCATAGTCGGGATGGAATGCGATCGCCAGGTTCGCCGGCAGCGTCCAGGGCGTTGTCGTCCAAATCACCACGGACCAATCGCCTCCCGCCAGCTGCGGATCCACATCCGACAGATCAGATTCCATCGGGAACGCGACGTAAATCGAAGGACTGGTGTGATCCTCGTACTCTACCTCGGCTTCAGCGAGGGCGGTCTTGCAGCTGATGCACCAGTGTACCGGCTTCATTCCCTTGTACACCATGCCTCTTGCGACGAATTCGCCGAAGGCGCGCGCGATGTCTGCCTCGTACGCGTGGCTCATGGTCAAGTAGGGATGGGCCCACTCGCCGAACACCTCCAGGCGCTTGAAACCATCGCGTTGAACCTCGATGAACTTTTCCGCATACTTGCGACATTCCCGCCGCACCGCAACCTTGCTCATGGAGGATTTCTTTGGCCCCAGGTCTTGATCGACCTTGATCTCGATCGGCAGACCGTGACAATCCCAGCCGGGCAGATAAGGAGCGTCAAAGCCCATCATGGTTCTGGACTTGACGATGATGTCCTTCAGAACCTTGTTGATCGCGGTGCCCATGTGGATGGCACCGTTTGCATAGGGCGGCCCGTCATGGAGGACGTACAAGGGGGCGCCGGCCCGCGCTGCGCGGATCTTCCCGTAGATATCGATCTTTTCCCAATGCCTCAGCATTGCCGGTTCGCGCTGCGGCAGATTGGCCTTCATGCTGAAAGATGTCTTTGGCAGGTTGAGCGTGTTCTTGATGTCCATAGCAGGTCTCGCGTTCATGTTCTTCACAAGGTGCAATCCTATATAATAGCAAAATATTCCGGCACTTCGCTCTGCATTTCCACTGACCGGACTGCAAAGCGGATCGCAAAGACTTGCCACAGATTTCACAGATTACACGGATTTAAATGTGAAAAAGCCGGATGGTGGGAGAGGATATTCAGTGAAATCTGTGTAATCTGTGGCAAGTTCTTCGAATTGCGATTTACTTAAAAGCATTGGGTTGGTTTGGGCTATATCCCGAAGACACCAAATCCTCGTAGCTACAACTCGACAGCCACTCATGCGGGGGCCACACACGCTAGCACGCATGATGTTTGACAAGCAGACACTCAGATCTTACTAGATAGGTATCGGGTTTGATAACCCGAGAGAGACTAAAAAGCAAAAGGAGATTGGCAAAATGAGATTGATCCCATATGTTCGAAGATCCGAAACACCTTCAGGGCTATGGCCCGAGAACACCTCGCTGTTTGAGGATTTCTTTAACGACCCATTCCGCTCCCCCTTGTCCAAGAGCAATGATCGCTGGCTGCCTGCGGTGGACATCCTTGAGAAGGAAGGCAACCTGATCCTCCGTGCCGAGATCCCAGGCGTTGAGGAAAAGGACATCGACCTGAAGCTCGAAGGCAACGTTCTGACCCTCAAAGGGGAAAAGAAACTGCAAAACGATCAAGAGCGCAACGACTTCCATCGTATGGAGAGCTTTTACGGTTCGTTCACCCGTTCCTTCACGCTTCCTGAATCGGTAGACCGCGAGCACATCAAGGCCGAGTTCAAAAACGGCATTCTGATCATTACTGTGCCCCAGAAGCCTGAAGTCAAGCCACGGGATATCCCGGTCAACGCCAAGTGAGGCGGCGGATGGATAGGCTACTGACGAGTGGCGGGTGACGGAAGCATTTTTCGTTACTCGCCACTTATCACCGCATCAGCCGATATAGTGGATTATTGATTCGACAAGCTCACGATCAAGGCGCAAGAGGCTCTGCAGGCGGCTCAGATGCTCGCACGTCAAGGATATGATTCTGTCTATGGCGCCCGACCGCTCAAAAGACTCCTCGATGAGAAATCGAGGGAGCTGACGGCTTCGCCCGTTGCAGTAGCGACGGCAAGCTGATTGTCATCAAGGACATTGCGGCCTGTTTGACAAAGACATTTGGCGCCAGGATCAGCCTCAAGCCGGACGGTCTGTGTTAGAATTTGCGTTGCTATGATAAACAACATAAAGACGGTCATGTTGCTCGGTCTTATGACCGGGATCATCATTTTCCTTGGAAGCCTTTGGGGTGAGCAAGGCTTGACGATAGCCTTGGTCTTTTCTGTGCTTCTGAACTTCGGAAGCTATTTCTTTTCCGACAAGATCGCACTGAGGATGTACAGAGCCAAGCCGGTCACTCGCGAGCAGGCGCCGCGGCTTTATGCCATGCTCGACTTCCTTTGCGCCCGCAGCAGCTTGCCGATACCCAAGGTCTACCTCATCGATACGGATTCGCCGAATGCTTTCGCTACAGGACGCAATCCGGAGCATGCATCCGTGGCGGTCACTGAGGGCGCTTTGCGGCTTCTCGATGAAAACGAGTTACAGGGGGTGCTGGCGCACGAATTGTCTCACGTCAAGAATCGGGACATTCTCACCAGCAGCATCGCCGCCACCATCGCAGGTGTGATCATGTGGCTTGCCAACATGGCCCGCTTCGCGATGATTTTTGGCGGCTCCCGGGATCGTGGAGGGCGCGGTGGCGGTCTGGGGAGTCTCGTGACTGTTATCGTGGCTCCTATCGCCGCGATGCTCATTCAGCTTTGGATCTCCAGAACGCGAGAATATGAGGCAGACCACACCGGAGCCGAAATGGTAGGAAACCCTTATGGGCTCGCGGCCGCGCTGCAGAAGCTGGAAAGCTACTCCAAGCGCCTGCCGATGGAGGCTTCCCCGAGTACGGCCCACATGTTCATCGTGCAACCATTCTCGGGCGGCGGATTGACGAGCCTGTTCAACACTCACCCCCCAATGCAAAAGCGGATCGAGAGGCTTCTGGGCAGGACTTTGTAACGTTCATCGTGATTCTGGTCTACTCACCATCCTTGTTATCTCTGCCGGCGAGCAGCGGGATTAAAACTCGCACGCCGGAGTATCAAAACGAGAGGTGCCAACGACGTGGAAAGCAGGAAGATCCCCATCAACAGCACCAAGCCGCCAGCTCCCGCCGAACCTGCGGTAGATACGTTCGAGGAGTCGGCCGAGTTCAAAGTCGTGGACAAACGTCATTTCGCAAATGTGGATGAAGTCGCCATTTCTTCCGGACCGGTTGAGGAAAAGCCGCGCTACCCTTCTTATGTGGAAGAGCTGATGGCGCGCACGGCCGAGACCGAGCGGCGCTACGCGGAGAAGGTGAAGCAAATCGATCAGGAGGTTGCCCGCGTAAAAGCCCGCCTCGAAGCGGAACATGAACGCCAGTTCGCGCGTGCCAGGCAGGATCTGCTCCTTCCCTTCCTTGAAGTCCTCGACAACCTGGAACGCGCGCTTCGGGCCGAATCGCAGGCAGGCACCCATGATGACCTGGTGGGAGGCCTGAAAATGACTGTCGACCTCTTCCGAGCCAAGCTGAAGAAGCAGGAGATTGAGCCTGTCGAAGTTCTGGGGCTACCCTTCGATCCGAATGTGAGCCAGGCGATCGGGGTGGTGCCAGTCTTGGATCGTGCCCAGGATGGCGTGGTCGTCGAGGAGCTCCTTCGCGGTTATCGCATGGGGGACTCCCTGGTGCGTCCGGCTCAGGTGCGCGTCGGCCAGTATCAGGATGGACGAAGCGGCCCTGCATGGTAAAATGGCCGTTCCGCATCCTACGAAAGGGACGCCATTGCAGATGTCCGCAAAGATCCTCACCAAGAACCTGCATATTCCCAATCTAACCAGTATCGAAGTTTATGAGTCGCTCGGCGGCTATCAGGGACTGCGCCAGACGTTGCGCGAGCATTCACCCGAGCAGGTGACCGAAATCGTGAAGCGCTCAGGGTTGCGCGGCCGCGGGGGCGCCGGATTCCCGACTGGGATGAAGTGGGGTTTCGTGCCCAAAAACTCCGGCAAACCTGTTTATCTCTGCGTCAACGGCGATGAGAGCGAACCTGGGACCTTCAAGGATCGCGTGATCATCGAGAAGGATCCGCACCATCTCATCGAAGGCACGATCATCTCCGCGTACGCGCTGGGCTGCCATCAGGCGTTCATTTTCCTGCGCGGCGAGTTCTTCTTCGGCGCCAGGGTAATGAAGAAGGCGCTGGATGAGGCGTACGAGAAGGGATATCTGGGGAAGAATATCCTGGGGACGGATTACCATCTGGAGATTGTTCTCCATCGTGGGGCGGGCGCCTACATCTGCGGCGAGGAAACCGCTTTGCTGGAATCCCTCGAGGGAAAGCGGGGACATCCTCGGCTCAAGCCTCCCTTCCCGGCCGTCGTTGGCTTGTATGGCTGCCCGACCGTGATTAACAACGTCGAGACTCTCGCAAACATTCCGGACATCATCATCAACGGCGCGGATTGGTTTGCCGCCATCGGAACCGATCGCAATGCCGGCACCAGGCTGTTCGCCGTCAGCGGCCACGTGCAAGAGCCGGGAGTCTATGAGTTCCCCATGGGCATCACCCTGCGGGAACTTATCTATGATCACTGCGGCGGCATACGGAACGGGAACAAGCTCAAGGCCGTGGTGCCGGGAGGCTCCTCGGTCCCTATTCTGACCGCCGACCAGGTCGATGTTCGAATGGACTTCGATTCGATCGCCAAGGCCGGCAGCATGCTCGGATCGGCCGGCGTGATCGTGATGGACGAAACCACGTGCATGGTAAAGGCCGTTCGCCGCATCACCCGGTTCTATGCCGAGGAATCCTGCGGGCAGTGCACGCAGTGCCGCGAGGGCACCGAGTGGCTTTATCAGATTCTGACGCGCATTGAAAACGGGACGGGGCGCCCCGGCGAACTGGAAGTCATGCTCGACATCTGCACCAACATGAAGGGGCGCACGATCTGTCCGCTGTCCGATGCGGCCGCAATGCCCGTGGAGAGCTACATCAGAAAGTTTTACGATGAGTTTTCAGCTCACATTCAGCAGCATCATTGCGTCGTAGCCTGAAAGGCGCCGCGCGATGCGCAAACCGGGATTTCTGATTGACCGCCGGTTTCAACTCCATGACCCGGGCGTCCAACATCTCGAATCGCCAAGCCGCCTCGCACACATCCAGCAGGCGCTCGACGCGTATGGGGTCGAAGAGCGCTGGCACCGCGTCGATGCTCGTCCCGCCACCGCAGAGCAGCTCGAACTCGTCCATAGCCGGAACCATGTGGAAAGGGTGCGGAGAGCCGCGCAAATGGCCCCGGCCTTTCTTGATCTCGACACTCCGGTTTCCGCCGCAAGTTATGATACCGCTGTGTTGGCCGCCGGGAGCGTGCTGGCCTGTGTGGATGAGATCTGCAGCCGGGAAACCGATCGCGTCTTCGCGTTTATCCGGCCTCCCGGACATCATGCCGAGCGCGAGCGTGCCATGGGGTTTTGCCTGTTCAACAATGTCGCGCTCGCGGCAGCCCACCTCAGAAACAAGCATCGGCTGGATCGAGTGGCTATCGTAGACATCGACGTCCATCACGGCAATGGCACGCAAGCAATGTTTTATGATGATCCGACGGTGCTGTTTGTCTCGACACATCAATACCCCTATTTCCCGGGAACTGGCGCCTCGACGGAATTGGGCGCTGGAGACGGCTGGGGATACAACATCAATTTCCCGCTGCCGGCGGGCACGGGTGACGGCGTGTTTGTTCCGATCTATGGCCGCATCGTCTCGGCAATTCTCGATCAATTCCAGCCGCAGTTTCTCCTGGTCTCAGCGGGATTTGACGCGCTTCTCGGCGATCCGCTCGGTGGCCTTGCCGTAAGTGTGGCCGGATATGCCGCGGTTTGCGCCGTCCTGCTCAAGGCGGCGGACCGTTGCTGCGGAGGGAAGATCTGCTTCGTGCTGGAAGGTGGTTACAGCCCGGCCGGTCTCCGGGATTGCACTACGGCGATTCTTGCGGAAATGGAATCCGCGGATTCCCAAGAACCGGCATTCCACGAAGATCCCTTTTTTGAGATAATATCGAAACACGCCCAGGGGGAATTCGGAGAGCATTGGCGCTGGTAGTCGCGCAGCGCGGAGTCCAAACGCCGATTTTTCAAGCCCTGCACTCTTCCGGCGAGACGAACCGGGTTTGAAGTAGTGGGGAAAGCGGTCAAGTCTGGAGAATTCACTCATTTTCGAACTCTTCTGCACTGGCGCATCCAAACAAAAAGTAAATTATCCAGACCTGACCCTGTCCCTCTTATCTGGATACGCGGCGAGTGCCCATTTGTGTTAAGATGTTTTATATCATCAGGATTTGCTGAAGAAGCATTGCTGGCTGCGGAGATATTCCGCCAAATCCGGCGGCATATTCCTTTTCACGAGACCACTATAACTCAAGTTAGACATCACACGAACGCATGAATAAGAGTGAAGAGCTGTCACGGTTCCAGGAGCGCTGCCACCAATATTTTACATGCTTCACGTTTGCAACGATGGGCCTTCAAAACGTGGCGGACAAACTAAGGTCTCGCCTCGTGGAGGGCCAGGATCCAAGCCTCTTTATTGGCACCGGCCACCCCGACCAAGGGAAAACCCATTCAAGAATAAAGCTCAGGGTCGCAGTGGCGTCGTCTGCTAGAGACGGCGAGTTCTCAGACACCATCGACAAGTCGATCATCGTGGCCATCTTTTCAGAATGGGAGGGACTATATCGCCGCAAGATCGCAAAGGAAGTTGGAGTGGAGGCGAAAAGGGTGACATCCGATCTCATGGGAGATCTGCGCATTGTTCGAAACTGGATCGTTCATAGCAAATCTGTAGTTGGTAAAAACTGCACGAGAATCAAGGTGCTTTCGTGGCAGCTTCATCAGGACCAAGAACTGAAGGTAACGGGCCAAATGTTTTCCAGTTTGATCGACGAGATCAACGCCATGTCGGTGGAGGTCCGCGCCGTCTAATAGATATCTTAAATGGTTAAATCCCCGCGATTCCTGGGGAATGGAATTTCACATCTGCGCCTATTCAGCTGCGCTAAGATCTGCAGACTATCGTTTCCCAAGAATCTAGGATCGGGGCGTTCCGGGACCTTTGAGGAGCTTCCTTGGAGGACATTATCCATGAGGTCATTAACTCGAATGGGTTTGGCTTTCCTGTTTTTCGCGCAACTGAGCTCGATTGGCTTTGCTCAGTCCGGGATCATCAGCACGGTAGCTGGAAATGGAGGCACGGTTTTCGGCGACGGCGGCTTGGCGACTTCAGGCACGCTCTGTTGGCCATCCGGCGTAGTGGTGGATGCGGCGGGCAACCTGTTCATCGCTGACCCAGGTCACAACCGCATCCGCAAGGTAACTGCGTCAACTGGAATCATCAGCACGGTGGCAGGTGGAGGGACTCAGGGCTATGGCGATGGCATATCGGCGACTTCAGCCCAGCTGGGTTACCCAGTAGGCGTAGCGGTGGATGCGGCGGGCAACCTGTTCATCGCTGACGCAGGTAACAGCCGCATCCGCAAGGTTGCAGGTGGAACTATCAGCACGGTGGCGGGAAATGGAACCAGTGGTTTCAGTGGCGACGGCGGTCCGGCGACTTCTGCCCAGCTTTCTAACCCATCTCGCGTAACGGTGGATGCGGCGGGCAACCTGATCATCGCTGACACTTATAACAACTGCATCCGCAAGGTGACCGCCTCCACTGGCGTCATCAGCACGGTGGTAGGAAATGGAACCCTTGGTTTCGGCGGCGACGGCGGCCCGGCGACTTCTGCCCAGCTCAATTGGCCATCCGGCGTAGTGGTGGATACGGCGGGCAACCTGTTCATCGCTGACTCCAACAATAATGTCATCCGCAAGGTGACAACCGATGGGGTGATCAGGACGGTGGCGGGAAATGGAAACTGGGGTTACAGCGGAGACGGCGGCCCGGCGACTTCCGCCAAGCTCGCTGACCCGACTGGCGTAGCGGTGGATGCGGCGGGCAGCCTGTTCATCGCTGACCAGGACAACCAACGCATCCGCAAGGTGACTTTTGCCTACGTGCCGTCATGCTACACGCTGTCGATGACTACCAGCCCACCAGCGGGCGGAAGCGTTACGGTCAACACGGGTACGAACTGCACGGGTGGCTACACCTCAGGAACAGGGATTTCGTTGACTGCCGTACCGGCGGCAAATTACGTCTTTAGCGGCTGGTCGGGCACCGGAGGCAGCTTCTCCAACAATTCCGCGGCCAGCACGACCTTCACCATCACGGGAAACGCATCGGTCACCGCGAACTTCACTTGTTCATTTTTCTTTCCTCAGGTGGCGGTCGGAGGTGGCTATTCCACGCTCTTTACCGTCACCAACACTAGGTCAGCGTCCGCACCGGGAAGCCTGACTTTGACGGATCCGCAGGGAAATCCTTTCTTGGTGAATGGCACGTTAACCGATTCATCCGGGACCACACAGCCCGCATTGCCTGGGTATTCCTTTTCTTTTACAGTTCCCTCTGGAGGAACCATTTTCTTATCAGCTACCGGCTTGACTACAAGCAGTCCAGTGACGACCGGATGGGGACAATTGGATAGCGCGGGAGGCTCACTGACCGCAGTAGCGACCTATGAGTACGTGGTTGGCGGGGTTATGCAGACAATGGTGGGCGTTCTCCAATCGCAATCGCTGCAGTACGCGACAATTCCAGTGGACAATAACACCAGTCAGAGCAAGCAGACGCTTTACGCCATTGCCAACCCAAGCAGCCAAACCATCGCCATCAAATTGGCATTGGTGGGCCAGGATGGGACGGTCGTCGATGACACCGTCACCTTGACGCTCCTCCCAGGGCAACAAATCGCAAAATACTTATGGCAGACTCTGGGCCGCACAGATTTTAAAGGCTCTCTGGTCCTTCGGGGACAAAGCAGCGCGACCTTTGTCGCGGTCGCGCTGGTTGAGAAGCAGGGCATCCTGACGGCGATTCCCCTCATCGCCGGAAAAGCTCCGGGCGTTCCGAACTGACACCGTCCAAGGCCGGTGTGATCGTGATGGGCAGGCGAAGGGACTGGAGGATTGCATCGGGAGGGTCCCCCTGAATTCTGGTAGAATAGTGTCATGAAACCGAGAATCTACACGGACACTTCGGCCTTAGGGGGCTGCGAAGACGAGGAATTTCGCGAATCATCTCGCCGTTTGGTTGAGGCATTTGTTGCCGGCGAGCTTATCCTCGTTCTGTCCGATCTCGCACTCAGGGAACTGGAGGCCGCTCCCGACGCAGTTAGCAAGGCAGTGGCGCGCGTGCCGGACGCACACATCGAGCTCATCGCGATTTCCCCCGAAGCGGAAGAACTGGCTGCTGCTTACATACACGACGGCGCTATTGCCGAGAGCATGCGCGCGGATGCTCTGCACATCGCCCTCGCCACGGTAGCCCGAGTCGATGTCCTTGTCAGCTGGAACTTCAAGCATATCGTGAACCTCAGACGGATTCATGCGTATAACGCGGTAAACCTTAAGAGAGGATACCCTCTTTTGGAGATCCGCACTCCTCGGGAGGTGCCGATCGATGCATAGCCCCATGTCAAAAACTTTTGATTGCGTGCAAAGCATGCGTCAGATTCGTGACAGGCTCAGTGGGGAGATCGCGACCATGACATACGACGAGTTGGTCCAGTGGCTTCGATCACACCACTATGCTGATCCGTTTCTCCAGCGGCTCGCACAGAAGGCTGCCCAACAATCCGCCGCAAAGGATGGCGCTGCGCGCCGCCGCTAAATTCGGGGGCTGCGCAACTCCCGAATTGGCGGCATGAATGCCAACACTCCGAGCTGTGAATACGGAAGTTGCGTAGCCCCCAAATCGTCAGCACAGGAGCTTTTGCCATGTCTATGAAGAACCCGCCCCATCCGGGCAATTTCATTCGGACGGAGATCATTGAACCATCTGGCCTGTCGATCACGGCAGCAGCAGCCGTGCTTCAGGTTTCCCGCCCCGCTCTGTCCAGTTTGCTTAACGGCAAGGCCGACCTGTCGGGCAACATGGCGCTACGCATCGAGAAAGCTTTTGGCGTGAAGATGGACACGCTGATGAGAATGCAATCCGCCTTCGACATCGTGCAGACGCGCAAACGCGAAAAGGAAATCAGCGTGCAGCGCATTCACGCGCCCGCCGCGCTTCACCCCTAGCGCCATTTGGGAATATGTTATCAAAAACAAAAGAAGGATTGCCGGCTGCAGGCATGTATCGCCAAGTCCGACGGCATATCCATTTTCCCGAGACCTGTATATTTCAGGTTCGGCGGACATTAAGTACATGACTGGGAACGCGATGCCGGAACAACGAAGCGGTCAGTTCGTTGTGGCGCCGATCAATCTTCAAGACGGGTGTGGTCATGATTGCTTTTGCCGATTGGTTTCCCCTCCTCCTGCTTGGGGGCCTCTTCACGACAGTCGGACTTCTGAAGGTCTACGGATTCAGGCACAACATCATCGGAGGGGGCAGCAAGCCCTGGAGTACTCGACTGCCTGGTTCATGCCCGACGTGGAGCAAGCATTTGAACATTACAATGACGGTGCTTTTCCTCGTGATCGGGCTCTCGTTCCTATCAATCCTCGGCTGGCTTCTTCTCACCACAGCCCGGCGATGAGGAGTCGACAAATCGGTGAACAGCGCTGCCATGAACGCGGGGCAGGCTCTCGGAACCGGCGCGCCGGTTGTCCCGTGTAATCATGTCGCCGAAGCGCGCGGCTCATTCGCGACGTTGGGCAGGCGAAGGGGCTGGAAGATCGCATCGGCAGGGTCACCTTGAATTCTGGTAGAATGGTGTCATGAAACCGCGAATCTACACGGACACCTCGGCCTTGGGGGGCTGCGAAGACGAGGAATTTCGCGAATCGTCTCGCCGTAAAAGAGGACACCCTCTTTTGGAGATTCGCACTCCTCGGGAGGTGCCAATCGATGCATAACCCCATGTCGAAGACTTTTGATTGCGTGCAGAGCATGCGTCAGATTCGTGACAGGCTCAGTGGTGAGATCGCGACCTTGACATACGACGAGTTGGTCCAGTGGGTTCGATCGCACCACTACACTGATCCGTTTCTCCAGCGGCTCGCAGAGAAGGCTGCCCAACAAACCGCCGCAGCGGAGGGTGCTGCGCGCCGCCGCTAAAGGCAACAATGTCTATGAGAGTGCGCTGTGGTGTCTCCCTTCTAAAAGGCCACAACATTAATCTCTGCCCACAGGCAATGCGCTCAAATCGTACGCGAGGGAACGAGCCGACGAGACAACAATCTTATCGATGATCACGTAATTGGCGTGGAGGTTGGTCATGATCAGAGAGGCGGCGGTCGCAGGTCAGTTTTATTCGGCGCACCCGGAAGGGCTGCGCAAGAGCGTTCTTTCCTTCGTTGGCTCGGTTGAGCCCTCCCTCCATGCGATGGGTGTCGTGGCGCCCCACGCGGGTTACGTGTATTCGGGTCCGGTGGCCGGCGCCGTCTACGCCGCGGTAAAGCTGCCGAAGCGCTTCATCATTCTGGGACCCAACCACACGGGCAAGGGCGTGGCCCTCTCTCTCTACCCCGAGGGCCAATGGCGCACTCCTCTCGGACTGGTCGCCATCGATGATGAGTTGAATCGGCTCCTCGCGCTGGAGTGCAGTCTGCTCGTCACGGACAAAGCGGCGCACGTGCGCGAGCACTCGATTGAAGTTCAGCTTCCTTTTCTTCAGGTGTTGGCGGATTCGCCCAGTTTTGCGGCCATTTGCGTAGGCACTGCCGACTATGTTGCGCTCGAGGCTTTGGGACATGCTCTGGCGCGTGTCGTCCAGTCGATAGCGGAGCCGGTGCTTCTGATCGTAAGCTCCGATATGAGCCACTATGAGCCGGCCGACGTTGCCTCCCGCAAGGATGGATATGCGATTGACAACATCCTGAAAGTGGATCCACGCAGTCTTTATGAGACAATCTTAGAAAAGGATGTCTCCATGTGTGGCTTCGCTCCCGCGGTAGCTCTTCTGATCGCGTGCCGCGACCTGGGCGCCACGAACGGGCAGCTGATCCGTTACGCAAACTCCGGGGACATTAGCGGCGAGTACACGAGGGTAGTCGGTTATGCCGGCATCGCCATTCTGTGACTGTTTAGCCCCATCAAAGCAGCCACGGATTCCACTGATTTCACGAATTCATATGCATGTGATATGCGCGTATCGAGGCGCACCAAATGATGTCGCCGTCTTGGCCTGCATTCTGGAGGCGGCAAGAGACATCGCCTTTTGGTAGCGCCTTCATAAATCCGTGGAATCCGTGGCTGCTTTTGGCTCTTAAAGGACATCTCGATGACCACAGGGCTAAACGGGTACGCCATTGTCTGAAGCCTGATGCGGGCGGCGCGATCTTATCTTCTTTTGCGCGGCTTTTTTTGCTGTGGGAACAATGCCTCTCGGGCAGCGCGGTGGCTGTGGCAAATGGCGACCGCCAAAGCGTCCGCGGCGTCATTCGGGGTAGGTACCTCTGGCAGGTCCAACAGAAGCCGGACCATCATCTGTACCTGGCTTTTCTCCGCGCGCCCGTAGCCGACGAGCGCGCTTTTAATCTCGAGGGGAGAGTACTCGTACACGGGGAGCCCCTGCTGAGCGGCGACCAGAAGCACTACACCGCGGGCATGGCCCAGCTTGAGGGCGGACTGCACGTTGGCCGCATAAAACACCCCCTCGACCGCAACGGCGTCGATCGCCTCTCGTGCCAGAACTTCCCTCAGCTGTTCGTGGATCTCGAGCAGGCGTTCATGAAAGGGGCGGCGTTTCGAAGTCCGGATTGCGCCAAAGAGAATGGAGGAGTGTCTGGATCCGTCCGACTCGATGAGACCGTATCCGGTGATTTCGCTGCCGGGATCGATTCCCAAGATTCTCATCGGAAAGCAAGCTCACGAAGCTTCCTGGAGAGCAGCCTCATCGACATCGAAGTTTGACCACACGTTCTGGACATCCTCTTGATCTTCGAGGGCCTCCATGAGTTTCAGCATGGTTTGCGCTTCCCTACCCTCGAGTTTGACATAATTCTGGGGCAGCATGGAGACTTCCGACGCGGCCATCGGGATTTTGTCCGCTTCCAGCGCAGTTTTCAAATGTTCGAAGCTCTCGGGACTGGAAAAGATTTCGAAATTGTCGCCATCCTCGCGCATGTCGTCGCCGCCGTTGCTCAGAACGATATCCATGAGTTTCTCTTCGGAAGCCGCGGCCTTCTCGACCACAAAGTACCCTTTCCTGTCGAACATCCAGGCGACGCAACCGGATTCGCCGAGGTTCCCTCCGTTCTTGGCAAGAATATGCCTTATCTCGGCGACCGTGCGGTTCCGGTTGTCGGTCAGGACGCGCATAAAGATGGCGGCTCCCCCAGGCCCATACCCCTCGTAGTTCACCTCTTCGTACGTAATGCCGGGAAGCTCCCCCGTGCCGCGCATGATGGCGCGCTTGATGTTCTCGGCAGGCATGTTGGCTGCCTTGGCCGTGTTCACCACGAGACGCAGCCTGGGATTCGCGTCGATGTCGCCGCCGCCATTGCGCGCGGCCATCGTCATTTCCTTGATAAGGCGGGTGAATATGCGCCCGCGCTTGGAGTCGGTTGCTGCCTTTTTATGCTTAATAGAATGCCACTTTGAATGACCCGACATAGGAACGCTCCTTTTTCACAGAGGATTCTGTCATTTTAGCATAGATGCTGCTACTTTGTATCTCTCGGCCTCAAGCGTGGCGGCAAAGGCAATGGCAGCTGCAATCGGCAGGAAACAGACGGCGGCATGCGAAAGTTCTGCTAGGGCAGCATGGTCCTGGTTTAGGTCCAGGTCCAAGTCCACGTCCAGGTGGGAGAAAGGGCTTGCGAGATTGGCGACTGTCCTCGATTTCGAATCATGCCCCATGTGCCAGACGGGCGAAAAGACCTTGGAGCCGGGAAGCCTATGAAACCTCGGCGCAACATCAAACTTGTGCTGGGTTTTGATGGAACCGCTTATCACGGCTGGCAGATTCAGCGCAGGCATCGAACTGTCCAGGGCGAGCTGCGCAAGGCAATCCGGCTCATCACGGGAGAACAAACAAACCCGTTCGGGAGCGGAAGAACAGATGCGGGAACGCATGCGCGCGCTTTTGTCGCCAGTTTCGAGACCTGCTGCACCATCCCGGCTCGAAATCTCGTACGCGCCTTGAACAGCAATCTGCCGCCCGACATCCGGGTACTCTCGGCGCGCGACGTTCCGCCGGACTTTCATGCCAGGCTCAGTGCCGGGTCAAAGGTATATCGATACCAGATCTATCGCGGATCGGTGATTCCACCTCATCTTGCGCGCGAACATTTTCATTACCCTTATGCCATCGATGTCGGCATCATGATGCGGGCCGCGCAGCTGTTCGAGGGCGCACACGATTTTGCCAGTTTCGCTGCAAAAGGAGGGAAACGGGAGAGCACGGTGCGCCATATCTTCAGTTGTCAGCTGAAGAGTGCGGGGCACCGGCTGACGTTGACCGTCGAGGGGAACGGGTTTCTGCATCATATGGTCCGAAACATGGCTGGCACGCTTCTCGAACTGGGGAGCGGTCTCATGACTTGGGACGAGTTTCAGGCTCTGTTCGAGCGGAGGGACCGCACGCTGGCCGGCTTTACCGCGCCGGCGCGTGGACTTATTCTGCTTCGGGTCAGGTATTGAACCGAGCTCGCGCCGGATCTCCGCCAGCCCGGACGAGGCGTGCCTCACAAGAAGATCTTCGTCTATTTCGCGGATATCAGAGTTTCTGTTACCATGGAGCTCGCAACGAGGTTCCGTTTTCTATGAGTGAAAAGACCTACCTCGCCGACCCGGGAAGTTTGGAGGAGAGTCTCCTCAAGAGGATCGATCGGCTGTGCCTTCCGAGACACGTGGCCGTGATCATGGACGGAAACGGCCGCTGGGCTAGAGAGAGAAGATTGCCCAGAGTGGCCGGACATCGCGCTGGCATCGATTCGGTGCGGGAAATCGTGGAAGTTTCCGCGCGGCTGGGATTGGAGGTTCTGACGCTCTACGCTTTCTCGGTGGAGAATTGGAAGCGTCCGCAGGCAGAGGTACGGACTTTGATGAGCCTGCTCAAGGAATATGTCCGGCGTGAACTGGACCGTCTGGTCGATGCCAATATTCGCTTTCTCGCAATAGGCAGGGTCGATGAACTCGCCCCCTCGGTGCGCCGCGAGGTGATGCACGCGATGGAGGTGACGCGCGAAAATTCGGGCATGCTTCTCAATATTGCACTCAACTATGGCGGGCGCGCCGAAATCGTGGATGCCTTCAACAAGCTGCTGGGCCGGGAGAATGGGCACAGCGGCCCGATCACGGAAGCATTGATCTCAAAGTCCCTGTATACCGCCGGTATTCCGGATCCCGATTTACTCATCCGAACCAGCGGGGAAATGCGGCTCAGCAATTTCCTGTTGTGGCAGGTCGCTTACTCCGAGATTTACGTCACGCCGACTTACTGGCCCGATTTCCGGCGCAGGCATTTCTTCGAGGCTGTCCTCGACTACCAGAAGCGGGACAGACGTTACGGCGGGATCAGGAACAGGGCCAAACCATGAGGGTCAAAAACAGATGCTCGTGCGCATAATCTCAGCCTCGGTGCTCATCCCTGCCGCGCTTGCCGTGGTCTTCTTTGCGCCGCCCGCCTATTACCTGGGTGCCATCGGAATCGTGGGATCGTTGTGCCTGTACGAGTACACGCACTTAACGCAAAAGATGGGCTTGCGTGCACAGCTCTGGTTTTGTTTTGCCGGCTTCTGGATTCTCCTTATCGGATTCCAGGCGCCGCGCCTCCAGGTGAGCACGATGATCGCGAGCGTCGTCGCCGCCGCGTTCCTGGCGGCGATGTGGCGGCAGGATCCCATCAAGGATCGCGTGCTGGGATTGATGGCCAATCTGCTGGGGATCTTTTATCTGACATATTCGCTTCTTTCAGCCTATGCTGTCCGCTTCAGCTTTGGCGAGCACGTGGGTCTGGAATGGACTCTCACGCTGCTCGTGGTGATCTGGACCGGGGACACGGCGGCTCTCCTGGCGGGAAGGAGTTTTGGGCGTACTCCGTTCGCCGCCCAGCTCAGCCCCAAGAAAACCAATGAAGGCGCTGTGGCGGGCCTGCTGGCGGGCCTGGCTGCAGCTGCATTGCTGCGGTACGGTTTCTTCACGGATCTCCCCTGGCCGCATGTGCTGGCAAGTTCGCTTCTCATCGGCTTGTTTGGCCAGCTCGGCGACCTAGCCGAATCGATGCTGAAGCGCGCCGCGGAGGTGAAGGAAAGCTCAAATCTGATCCCCGGCCACGGAGGCGTCTTGGACCGCATCGACAGCCTGCTTTTTGCATTTCCCGTCCTTTGTCTGTATCTGCAGCAGGTTTATCCGGGCGGCCACTGACGGCGACACGACGTTTTTCGATTCGCACCATTGTCGTAAGTCCGGTGGTACGCGAAGCACAGATCCGCTACAATAACCCTTTTGTGTGCGCAGAAGAGGCGGTTTTTCATGAAATGCGTGTCCATTCTCGGTTCTACAGGATCCATAGGAACGAATGCCCTCCGGGTAATTGCCGGCTTTCCGGAGGCAATGCAAGTGGTCGGGTTGGCTGGAGGCAGGAATGTGGCACTTCTGGCCGACCAGGTGGAGTCATTGCACCCGCGGATCGCGTCGAGCCAGGACGAGAGCACCGCGTCCGAATTGGAATCGATTTTGCGGCATCGAGGCTATCCGATGCAGCGAACCAGATTGGTTTACGGGGTGGAGGGCATGGTTGAAGTGTCGTGCCATGCCGAAACCACGATCGTTTTGTCCGCCATCACCGGTGCCGCAGGCCTGATCCCGACCTATCGGGCACTCGAAAACGGCAAGCCCATCGCCCTGGCCAACAAGGAAACGCTGGTAATGGCCGGCCAAGTGATGATGCGGATTGCGCGGGAACGCGCGGTCCCGATTCTACCGGTCGACAGCGAACACAACGCGATTCATCAGTGCCTCCGCGGCGCGCAGCCGCGCGAGGTCCGGCGCTTGATCCTGACCGCTTCCGGCGGGCCTTTCCGCGACACACCCAAGGAGAGATTTGCGGATGTGACTCGTGAAGAAGCTCTGAACCACCCGACCTGGCGCATGGGTAAAAAGATAACGATCGACTCGGCGACGCTCATGAATAAAGGGCTGGAAGTCATCGAGGCCTCCTGGCTGTTCGGAATCACTCCTGACCGGATTGATGTTGCGGTTCACCCCCAGAGCGTCGTGCATTCCATGGTGGAGTTCGTCGACGGCTCGGTTATGGCTCAACTCGGGCTCACCGACATGCGGATTCCCATCCAGTACGCTCTGACCTATCCCGAGCGCTGGCCGTGCCCGCTTCCTTATCTTGACATCCACCGGCTGTCGAAGCTGGAATTCTTCGAACCCGACCGGGAAAAGTTCCAGTGTCTTGACCTTGCGTACCGCGCCCTGGGCGCGGGAGGGACGGCGCCCGCGGTGCTGAACGCGGCCAACGAAGTCGCCGTCGAACTGTTTTTGAACGATGAAATCGGATTCGATGCCATCCCCAGGATCATTTCCGCGGTACTGGACTGTCATTCGCCGGAGGATGCCGGCTCGCTCGACGCCGTCCTTAGAGCCGACGCTTGGGCGCGCCAGCAGGCCAGAACGGCTGCTCTACATTCGCAGTCCGGAGCACATTGAGAGTTTTTCCCCTTTGGAGCATCATTACCTATTGAAGGCAAGAGGAACCTAAAAGGATGCTGACGACCATTTTGGCTTTCATCGTAGTGCTGGGAATAACCATCACTGTTCATGAGTTTGGCCATTTTGCCATGGCCAAGCTCTTGAAAATCAGGGTCGTCATATTCTCCCTGGGGTTTGGCCCTCGAATCGCCGGCTTCACTCGAGGAGGAACAGAGTATCGCCTGAGTCCCTTGCCGCTGGGCGGCTATGTGAAGATGGCCGGGGAGACCTTTGATGAGGATCGCCAGGGCGCCCCGGATGAGTTTTTGTCGCACCCCAAGTGGCACCGGCTGCTCGTCGCCCTGGCCGGTCCCTTCATGAACATCCTGCTTGCCGTGGCAATCGTCGCCAGTTCCTACATGCAGGGCGTGCTGGTTCCCCGCTACCTGAACGGCCCGGCCGTTATCGGTCCCGTTGCGCCCGGTTCGATAGCAGAACGTGCCGGTTTGAAGTCGAAAGATCGCGTTGTGGCGGTTGACGGCAATCTTGTCGACACCTGGCAAAACATGGAGATTGCGCTGGGGACGGCGCCTCGAAACTCTCTGAATGTCACCGTCGACCGTGATGGCCGCCAGGAAGACCTGCATTTCAGTCCGCCGGCGAAGGATAACGTCGACCCCGACAGCCTGGGCTTCAAATACCTGCTGCCGCGTACGATCGTTCAGGAAGTAGACCCCAATTCACCCGCGCAAAAGGCGGGGCTGCGAGCCGGCGACGAAATCCTGTCAGTTCAGGGAGGCGGCAAGAGTGGAAGCAGCTACGACGAAATCCTCAACATCATTACGGAAAGCAAAGGGGTTCCCCTGCAGTTCGAGATCCGGCGCCCGGCTGTGCAGCCAACCCCCGAAACAAGCTGGGATGTAATGGTGGCGGAATTGCGGCAAGGAGCTTCGACCCGATTCCTTACCATCACACCGCAGGAAGACAAAACACCGCAGGAAGACAAAGGACGCGTGTTGATCGGCTTCTATCCAGAGATCCCATCCGACCACGAGAGGTATGGAATTGTCGGATCGATAGCCCAATCCATTCGCCGCAATTACGACATCGCCGTGCTCACCTTCCAGGTGATCGGCAGAATATTCACCGGCAGTGCTTCCGTACGAACCATTTCCGGTCCGATAGAGATCGCAAGTGTGGCCGGGAGCGCTGCACGCACGCACAGCGCCCGGCTTTTCTTCGGATTTATAGGACTCTTGAGCCTGAACCTCGGAATATTCAACTTGCTGCCCATCCCGATTCTCGACGGAGGCGTAATTACTCTGCTCCTGATCGAAGGATTGATCGGACGGGACTTGAGCCTGGGGATCAAGGAAAAGATCATTCAGGCGGGATTCGTTTTCCTGATCCTTCTGATGGGGTTCGTAGTGATCAACGACCTCTCGAAGATCGTAAACTTCAATGGCCTGTTCCGCTAAAAGCTCCCCATCGCGGCCTGCTCGGTGTCGAAAACCTGAAACACTGTCAGCAGTTTGGTGATCGCCAGGAGTTCCTGGATCTTCTTGGTCAGGTTCAGCAGCTTCAACTTTCCACCCTGATTGGTCACCGTGGTGTACGTGCTGACGAGTTCGCCAATGCCGGAGCTGTCGATGTAATTGACATCGGCTAGGTTAAGGATGATTTTCTTGCCGCCGTTTTTCAGAACCTCGCGGACCGTGTTTCGGACAGTCATCGTTCCTTCGCCGAGGGTAATCTTGCCGCTGCAATCCAAGATCTTGATATCCCCGACGGTTCGAGTTTCAATCTTCATATCTCTGTCTCCTTGACTTCTCAATTAGAAGGAATCTTTTTCACCATGTGTATTTCCATCCCACCCCGCGCGTGAGGTATAAATTCTACCTCATCCATAAACGACCGAATATAGAAGATTCCGCGCCCGCTGGGTTTCAGCAGGTTTTCCGGATCGAGAGGATTGGGCAACCGGTCGATCTGGAAGCCCTGGCCTTCATCCCGCACCCAGATTTCGATGTGGTCGGGCGCCACGTCGAAACCTATGTCTACTTTCTTGTTCGGGTCGAGCTTGTTCCCATGCTGGATCGCGTTGGTTACCGATTCACGGACCGACATGCCGACCCAATGACCCGAATCCTCATCAAAGCCCATGAACTCTGTGATGCAGTCCGTTAGAGTCTGCACCAGATCCAGGTATTCCAGCGCGCTGCCGATCCTTATTTCGATCCTGTCTTTCTTGACGATCATGCAAAATCTGGAAAACGGCAAAACAGCCAATGAGATGCGTTCGTACCTATCTGGAGCGCCGGCGTCATCTTATCCATGCTTCTTGGAGTGTGTCAAGGCGCTATTTGCTATCCCCCACCTTCCCGGCAAAGTCGCAGGACTAGCGGCGAAAATGGAGAGAATCACCAATGCCGCTTCATTAAGGAGTTGCTAGGCGCTTGTTAAAGCCATGCATCGGGAAGAAATCAGGGTGATTTTCTGTCGCCCCGCTGGGGCTGTTCGTATGTCATCGGTTGACCGGGGGCTGCGCTGCACTTGCCCCCGGCTACTCTCTGCTGACCCTCTGGGTCAGGTACTGAATCGGAACTTGGCATCTTGCGAGGGAAGCAGCGCGCCGGAGGCGCAGAAGACAATAGCCCCGGGCAAGCGAAGCGCCGCCCGGGGTTTATGGTGAGAAGGACGACAGCCCTGGAAGGGCGCCAGATGGACCTTGCCTCCTCTAAGCGTCATTCCTGACCGTCTCTAATTTCGTGGGACGGCCAGCGCGCCGGCAAAAGGATCGGAAATGAATGAATGCAGATTTCACCGCGCAAAGAGCTCCCTATGTATAAAATTTGTGGTTGTGTATGAAATGAGGGTCCGCGGCTTCCGGTGCACGAGGTGACGGTGATAGCAAGAAGCGTCGCGCAGTAATCCAAGGATCGCCGGCAAACCAAATTCCGATCTGGAGGAACTGTCATGAAATCGAAACTCCAAGAATTGCAGGGCGTCTGGAACGTGGTTGCGGTGGAGATAGAAGGCCGGTCCATGCCTGCCGGCGGCGCGCAGATTGTGGTAAAGGACGATTATTTCACCAGCATGGGGATTGGCGCCACCTACGAAGGCAAGTTTGTCCTCGATGTCTCCAGCAGTCCATTCGCCATTGACATGAATTTCACGGCGGGGCCGGAAAAGGGCAACACCAATCGAGGCATCTTCGAGCTCGCGGGCGACACCTGGCGGCTTTGTCTGAACATGACCGGCGGGCAGCGTCCGAGCGACTTTACCACGGGACCGAACAGTGGCCTGGCGCTCGAAACCCTCCAGCGCACGAAGGCACGCGCCCGGATCAAAACCACGAAGACACTGCAACCGGCCGAACCCCTCGCGTCAGATTTCCCTACGGAACCGGTTCCCGAATTGGAAGGGGAGTGGGCTATGGTGTCGTGCGCTTACGACGGCGAGCAGCTTGAACCATCTTTCGTCAGTTCGTGCAGACGCATCGCCAAGGGCAATGAGACTGCGACAATCATGGGCAAGCAACTGCTCATGAAGGCCCGTTTCAGCGTCGACCGCTCAAGACAGCCAAATACGATTGACTACCTGTTGACTGCCGGGCCGGGCGCCGGTCAGAAGCAGTTCGGCATCTTCGAGTTGAAGGGCGGGAAGCTTACCGTGTCATTCTCGCACCCCGGCATGCCGCGTCCGGCCGACTTCAGCTTCACACGAGGGGACGGGCACGCCGTTACGGCGTGGCGGCGGATCAAGAATTAGCGGCCCTCATCTCGGCCCGGGTTTCCTTCAGGATTGGAAAATCTTTGACATAGGAACAAACTCGTCGCAACGTATTTCACATAGGTTGTTTGATTTGACGGGTGCTGCATGGAGACGGAAAATGAAAGATCCGAACGACGCTGAAGAACTGGAACGAATCGAGACGCGTGAATGGCTCGACTCCCTGGACTACGTTCTGGAGTCCGGCGGACCCGAGCGCGTCGGGCGGCTCATGAAAAAGCTTCGCGTGCGCGCTGAGAAATCCGGCGTCAAGATCCCCTACGTGGCAAACACGCCCTATATCAATACCATTTCGGTGGACTGGGAGCCGCCCTTTCCTGGAAGCAGGGAGATCGAGCGGCGCATCAAAAGCCTGGTGCGCTGGAATGCGCTCGCGATGGTCGTGCGCGCTAATCGTCTCGCACCCGGCATCGGAGGCCACATCTCCACCTACGCCTCGACCGCGACGCTTTATGAAGTCGGGTTCAATCACTTTTTCCGCGGCAAGAATCATCCCGACAGTGACTTCATTTACTTCCAGGGCCACGCATCACCCGGGATCTATGCCCGCGCATTTCTTGAAGGACGCTTGAGCGTTGAGCAGATGGAGAACTTTCGCCGCGAGCTGAATCAAGGGGGCGGCCTGTCCTCGTATCCGCACCCCTGGCTGATGCCCGACTTTTGGGAGTTCCCCACTGTTTCCATGGGGCTCGGCCCGATCACGGCCATTTATCGCGCGCGCTTCCACCGCTATCTTGAGGATCGGGGCCTGCGCAAACCTTCCGATTCAAAAGTCTGGGTTTTCATCGGCGACGGCGAAACGGATGAGCCGGAGGCTTTGGGGGCCATAACGCTGGCGGCGCGTGAAAAACTGGACAATCTCATCTTCGTGATCAACTGCAATCTGCAGCGTCTCGACGGCCCCGTGCGCGGCAACGGAAATATCATCCAGGAACTGGAAGCGATCTTTCACGGTGCGGGTTGGAACGTCATCAAGGTCATCTGGGGAAGCGATTGGGACCCTCTGCTGGCCAAGGACCGCGACGGCCTTCTCGTGCAGCGCATGGAAGAGACCGTGGATGGCGAGTGGCAGAAATACTGCGTGGAAACGGGTGCTTACAATCGCAGCCGGTTCTTCGGCAAAGATCCTCGCCTACTGGAAATGGTCAAGCATCTCTCCGATGAACAGATCCGGAAGTTGCGCCTTGGTGGTCATGACCCGAGCAAGGTCTATGCTGCTTACAAAGCCGCCGTGGGACACAAGGGATCACCGACCGTAATCCTGGCGCGCACCATCAAAGGATATGGACTCGGGGAGGCAGGGGAAGGCCGGAACATAACCCATCAGCAGAAAAAAATGAATGACGAGGAATTGCGGGAATTCCGCTCCCGATTCGGCATTCCTATCTCCGACGAGAAGATCGCCGACGCGCCGTTTCACAAACTTCCTGAGAACAGTCCCGAGATGCAGTATCTGCAGGAAAGGCGGCAGAAACTGGGCGGTTTCGTCCCGCTCCGGAATGCCAAATGCACACCCTTGATCACCCCGAGCGAAGACTTGTTCGCCGAGTTTTACGAAGGCACCGGCGAAAGGGAAATTGCCACCACCATGGCTCTCGTACGCTTGCTCTCCAAGCTGATGAAGGACGACAAGCTGGGCAAGCTGATCGTCCCCATTGTCCCGGATGAAGCGCGAACGTTCGGCATGGAATCGCTTTTCCGCCAGGTCGGCATCTATTCGCATGTCGGTCAGCTCTACGAGCCCGTCGACAAGGAAACGCTCCTCTATTACAAGGAAGCCCAGAACGGCCAAATCCTGGAGGAAGGGATCTCGGAGGCTGGGGCGATTTCTTCCTTCATCGCTGCGGGCACCTCCTATGCGACTCAGTGCGTAAATACGATTCCCTTCTTCCTCTTCTATTCCATGTTCGGGTTCCAGCGCATCGGCGACCTGATCTGGGCAGCAGGTGACAGCCGCTGCCGCGGCTTTCTCATCGGGGGCACATCGGGTCGAACTACACTCGCCGGGGAAGGCCTTCAGCACCAGGACGGAAACAGCCAGTTGCTCGCCTACCCGCTGCCGAATCTGCTCAGCTACGATCCGGCCTTTGCGTACGAGATCGCCGTCATAGTGCGCGAGGGGATCCGTCGCATGTATGAGGAGCAGGAAAGCGTCTTCTATTACTTGACGGTGATGAATGAATTCTATCCGATGCCTCCCATGCCGCCGGGAGTCCAGGAAGGTATTCTCAAGGGCATGTACAGATTCAGGGCTTCGGAAAACAAGCGGGCCAAACTCCGCGCCCAACTCTTCGGCAGCGGCGCCATTCTGCGCGAAGCGCTGCGTGCCCAGAAAATGTTGGAGGAACAGTACGGCGTGGCCGCCGACGTCTGGAGCGTGACCAGCTATAAAGAACTGTATAAGGAAGGGCACGAGGTCGAGCGCTGGAACATGTTGCATCCGATGGAGAGGCCAAGGATCCCCTATGTGGCCGCATGTCTGGCCGATGCACCCGGCATATTTGTCGCAGCGTCGGACTACGTCAAGGCGCTGCCTGACTCCGTCGCACGCTGGTTTCCTCGTCCCCTGGTCAGCCTTGGCACCGACGGATTCGGGCGCAGCGACACCAGGGAAGCCCTCCGCGGCTTTTTTGAAGTGGATGCACGAACCATCACCTTCGCCACTCTTTCGGCGCTGGCGCGGGAAAAACAGGTCGGCCCCGAGATTCTAAAGAAGGCAATGGTAGATTTGGGGATAGACCCAGACAAACCGAATCCGATGACATCCTGAGCCGCCGCAAAACACATGATTCGCATCCAAAGCCTGTGTACAATGTGTGCCGTTCGCTGCCGCTCTCGAAGAGGAACCCATGACCATGCAATTCATGCTGCCGGAGCTTGGCGAGCACGTCGAATCTGCTGAGCTGATCAAGATCCTGGTCTCCATCGGGACCAGAGTCGAGATCGATCAGCCCGTGCTCGAACTGGAGACCGATAAGGCCGACTTCGAGCTTCCCTCCGCCGTCGGCGGCGTCGTCAAGGAAATCCACGTGCGCGAAGGTGAACGGGTCAAGGTCGGCCAACTCCTGTTCACACTGGATGAGTCGGCTGCGGCAGCCGTCTCGACGGCCCTCGAAAATCCGGCTCCTGCCGCGCGGCAAGAAAACGCCGCCGCCCATGCCGCACCCGAACAAAGGCAACCCGAGAGAGAGACCAGGCTGCCGGCTTTGCCGGCATCTCCCATCGTTCGGCCCACGCCGGAATCGGAGTCGGATACCCCGCGCGACGCGGTCGCCGAAGCTTCCCCGCATAGGCTCGTACCCGCCACTCCTACCGTCCGCAGACTGGCGCGCGAGCTGGGAATTGATCTCGCCCTGGTAGGCGGTTCAGGTCCGGCGGGACGCATCCTCGCGGAAGACGTAAAAGCGTTCGCTAAGAGAATGATTGACGGCAGCACAGGGGATCATCCTGGCGTGGGCCCCCGACTTTTGCCGCTCCCGGATTTTTCCAGATGGGGGGACATCGAGCGTAAAGATATAACCGGAATTCGGCGCAAGATCGCCGCAAGCATGAGCTATTCCTGGAGCACAATCCCTCATGTGACCAATTTCGAAAGCGTGGACATTACGGATCTCGAGCAGTTGCGCAAGCGATTTTCCAGCACCGTCGAGGCTGCCGGCGGCAAATTGACGATCACCTCGATCGCAGTAAAGGTGATCTCTTCCGCGCTCAAGGTTTTCCCCAGTTTTGCGGCAAGCCTGGACGTCGCGCGTGAACAAATCATCCTGAAAAAGTATTACCACATCGGTGTCGCCGTTGACACTGACCGGGGCTTGATCGTGCCCGTGATCCGTGATGCCGACAAGAAGAACATCCTTCAGCTCTCGGTGGAAATTGCGCAGCTTGCGGAAAAGGCACGAAGCAAAAAGATCACTTTGAAAGAACTGGAAGGGGCCGTGTTTACGATTACCAACCTGGGAGGCATCGGCGGCACGCAGTTTTCACCCATCATTCATGCTCCCGAAGTCGCGATTCTGGGAATATCGCGCGCCCGCCATGAGGCGATCTTTGTCGCCGGCAAATTTGAACCGCGGCTCTTGCTCCCCATATCTCTTTCCTACGACCACAGACTGATCGACGGCGCGGACGCCTCCCGCTTCCTGCGCTGGGTTGTGCAAGCAATGGAGCAGCCCTTCCTGCTTCCTCTGGAAGGATGAGACGAATGACCATTTTCGAATGACGGGCGCGGACTCCTTTTCCCGCGACGCGCGTCATGTGTCACCCGTCACGGAGATCGAGGCATGGTTGAGAACGAGAAAACTGTCCAACTCGCGGTGGTGGGGGCTGGGCCCGGAGGTTATGCCGCCGCATTCATGGCCGCGGATCTGGGCCTGCAAGTCGCATTAATTGGCGAGGAGGAAAACCCAGGCGGGGTCTGCCTCTATCGGGGATGCATTCCCTCCAAGGCGCTGCTCCACGTCGCGCAAGTGATTGCTGAATCCCGCAGGGCGGCTCATTGGGGGATCGAGTTTTCCGAACCTCGGATCGATATCGACAAGCTCCGCTCCTGGAAGGAGGATGTCGTTCGAAAGCTAACCGGAGGTCTTGGACTGCTCGCCAAGCAACGCGCCGTCCGATACATCCATGGGAGAGCGAGTTTTTCGGATAGACGCGTCCTCAGGATCAGGAAGCACGACGGGGGAGAAGAAGATCTGCATTTTGAAAAAGCGATTCTGGCAACGGGATCGCGCCCATCGAGGCTGCCGGGGATTGTACTCGAAAGTCCGCGAGTTCTCGACTCGACCTCGGCGCTGGAACTCAAGGGCGTCCCCGAGACGATGCTCGTAGTGGGTGGCGGATACATAGGCCTGGAACTCGGCACGGTTTACGCCAGTCTGGGCACCAAAGTTGCCTTGATAGAGATGACGGATGGATTGCTTCCTGGCGTGGATCGCGATCTGGTTTCGATCCTCGCGAAGCGGCTCGAACACTTGTTTGACTCGATCATGCTCAACACCAAAGTCACAGGCCTGAAGGAAGAAGCCGGGGGAATACGCGCGCGCCTCCTGGGCGCCGAGGGGCGTGACCTTGAGCAGTTGTACGAAGCCGTGCTGGTTTCCGTCGGGCGCAAGCCCAATTCCGAAATCGACGGGCTGGAAAAAACAGGCGTGGAAATGGACGCACGCGGCTTTATCAAGATCAACGCGCAGCGCCGCACAGCGGATCCCGACATCTATGCGATCGGCGATGTAGCCGGAGAGCCGATGCTGGCGCACAAGGCAACGCACGAAGGACGTGTCGCCGCCGAGGCGATCTCTGGACGCAAGGTCGCATTCGAGCCGCAGGCTATTCCGGCAGTAGTCTTCACGGATCCTGAAGTTGCCTGGTGCGGGCTCACCGAGACCAAAGCCAGGGAAACCAATCGCTCCATCAAAGTCGTTCGTTTCCCCTGGGGGGCTTCTGGCAGAGCCCTGACCCTTGATCGCACGGACGGTTCCACCAAGTTAATCCTCGACCCGGAGAGCGGGCAGATTCTCGGCGCGGGAATAGTCGGCGCCGGTGCGGGAGAATTAATCGCTGAAGGAGTGCTCGCGGTCGAAATGGGCGCGCTTGCCTCGGATGTGATGTGGAGCACACACCCCCATCCTACGCTCTCGGAGACCATCATGGAGGCTGCGGAATCGTTTTACGGCCAGAGCACTCACGTCTATCGCCCCAAACGGGGCTGAATGGAATCGAGCGCCAAAACCCTATCGCTTTCCAGTAATGTAGTTTTCCAGGTCGGTGATCGTGCCTTGCTGTTCCGTGATGATCGCCTTGACCACATCGCCAATCGATACGATACCGAATAGCCGGCCGCCATCAAACACGGGTAGATGCCGAACGTGGTTGTTTGTCATAAGTTCCATGCATTCTTCGACCGTTTTGTCCGGACTGACGCAGATTGGGTTCTCAGTCATGACCTCCATCACCAGTGTATCTTTCGAGTGTTTTCCTTGCAGGATCATCCTCCTCGCATAGTCTCGCTCGGAGAAAATGCCGAGGAGTTTTCCTTCTCTCATGACAAGCAAGGCTCCCACGTTCTTTTCCGCCATGAGTTTCAATGTGTCGTAAACCGAAGTATCAGGATCGACTGTCCATATGTCGAAGCCTTTCGCTTGCAGCATCTGGCGCACGGTCTTCATGTTTGATCTCCTGACTTTCTTAGTTGCAGACGGTCCCGGGGATTGACACATCGGAGCACGCCATTCACGTCAGCGAGGGAGTGATTGGCAGCGAGCTTCTTTCCCTTCCCCACAGTATCCCTATGATTCTAATTACCCGAGCTCCCAAACTCGTTTCGTATACTATGCAGAATCGGCCGGAAATTGGCAACCTCGAGGACGATTCACAAATAAAATTGGATCAACTCGCGAAAGGTTGATAGCCTTTTATGCACGGCTCTTCTCGCGCCTTCGCAGCTGACGAGGTCGCGATTCGGGTGGAAGAGCATAGGCCCTTGCGGGCCGGGGGTGAAAGGATGTACACGGATCACTTGTTACGCAACGAGAATGGCAAAGCTCGCCTGCTCAACTGGTCGGGCTCCTCCTTTTTTTCGGGCTTGTCCAACTGGACATGGAAAGCGTTTCAGGCGATCAACGCCAGGCTGCCCGAAGGGGAGTTGCCGCAACCGAAATGGGCGCCGGGCAAAATCCTCAAGAGCCATGAACGAACGGCGCCGCCGCTTGGCTTTCCCCGCACAACAGACTCTTTGTGCCCCCGGTGCGTCCCCGAGGTCAGGAATTCGATCTTGCTGGGAGAATCGGATTTGTCGCTGCTCTTGAACGGCCGCCCCGGCGAGGTCAAAGCTCAGCTCCTCGAAGAACACGGACGCATCCTGATGCGCAAGGTATGCGAGAAACACGGTCCCTTCGAGGACGTTCTTTCGACCGATCCTGCCTTTACGCGGCGCATCGAAAGCCTGTTTTTCGGACGCGATTTCCGTAGTTCCGAGGATGAGAAAGTCCACCGCCACGGCTCCTCCACTATTCAATACGGACGCGGAGCTGTCCTCACCGTCGATCTGACGAATCGCTGCAACATGATGTGCAATCCGTGCTTTATGGATGCCAATCAGGTTGGATATGTCCACGAGCCCGACTTCGAAGAGACCAAGGCAATTCTCGATCGCGCGGTTTCATTCAAGCCACGGCGCCAGATTATTGTTCTGCTTTCCGGAGGTGAACCTACGCTTTCGCCGCACTTCCTCGAGGCCGTGGCGTACGCAAAGAAGATCGGGTTTTATCGCGTGCTCGCGGCCACGAACGGGATCCGCTTTGCCCAAAGCGAGGAATTCACTCGCAAAGCTCACGAAGCCGGGTTGCATGGCACTTACCTTCAGTTCGATGGCACGACGAACGAGAAAAATCAGCACCGCGGAGTCGGCAACCTCTTCGACGTGAAGCTGCAGGCCATCGAAAACATGGCCAAGGTGGGAATGAAGACCACCCTGGTGGCCACTATAGTCAACACGATCAATAACGACATGGTCGGCCCGATCGTGGACTTTGCCGTCCGTAACATTGACAAGATCCAAACCATCGCCTTTCAGCCGGTCTCGTTTACGGGTCGCGATGAAGAGATCGACGATGAAACGCGCTATCGGCAGCGTTATACGCTCAGCGGCATGGTGGCAGATTTGAAAACCCAGATGGGAAATGACTGGGAGCCGATGCGGGACTGGTTTCCCTTGTCCTCATACAGCGCCTTCACGAGCGTAATGGACATCCTCCAGGGACCGGAAGCCCCCTGGGGCTGGAGTGCCTGCAATTGTCACCCGAACTGCGGCATTTTCAGCCTCCTCGTAGTCAACCGGCGCACTCACGAGTGGACTCCTCTGTTCAAGTTCTTCGACTATGAAAGGTTTATTCGCGACGTCGCGATCATCACCGATTCTGCGCGCGGCGAGACGCTCACGGCAGCGCAGCTGGCGCTCTCCATTTTGCGCAACTACCGTGCCGACAAAGCTCCCAAGGGATTCCCGCTGTCGCAAATTCTCAACCTTTTCAAGCCCGCCTCCGACCGCTCGGACAGCGACCGCAACGACCGGATGAAAACGCGGACAGAAAAAGACGATTGGCGCGTGCTCTGTATCGAAGGGATGTGGTTTCAGGACCTGTGGAATTACGATTTCAGACGCACGGAAATGTGCGTCATTCCTTATGGCACGCAGGAAGGTGAGATCTCATTCTGCGCTTATAACACCGGCGTGGGCTGGCGTCAGATCATCGAGAACATGCACCAGACGGCATCGCTGGCAGAGTGGCACAAGACTCAAGGCCGGCACGAGATCTTCGCAAAGGGTCGAAAGGTACAGCTGCCCACGACCGCGCATCATCTCACGCTCCCTGTATTACAAGGGACATCGTCGGGAGGCGGCTGTGGCTGCCATTCAAACCCTGCAATGCCGGAGAGGGACCAGGAGAGCCTGGTCACGATCAAGTCGGGACGATAAGGTGGCCCTCCGATTGATCAAGAGGGGTGCCCGTCCTGGGTATCCCCTCACCCCAACTCCTTCCGTTCTCTTCATACCTTTTTGCGCTTCAAGGGAATGAGCAGGCAGGGTATACTGGGCCCATCAACCATATGGAGCCGAGGTCAGAATGGGTCGAACACCGAAACAAATGATGCAAAGCGGGAAACGGATCTTGGCTGCGGCTGCATGGGTCCTGGCAGCTGCAGTGCTTTCGGCAAGTGGACAGGGCGGTGCGGATAAGCAGCCGGATCTCTGGCTGGGCGGCCAGCCCAACGCACCGCTCAAGATCGAAGTGTACTCCGATTTTCAGTGTCCAGTGTGCCGGACGTTTTACTTGGAAACGATGAAGCCTCTGATTGCCGACTTTACCAAAGAGAAGAGGCTCGACAAGATCTACGTCGTGTACCATGATTTTCCCCTGGAAATGCATCAGTACTCCCGTAAGGCGGCCTCTTATGCACAGGCCGCTGAGCGGCTAGGACGAGAGACCTGGCTGAGGGTCTTCGACGCGCTTTACCAGGAACAAGCACAGTGGTCGCAAGACGGCAATATCGACGCCGTAGTCGCGAGGGTTTTGGATCCGACCGAATTAACGCGGGTGCAAAAGCTGGCTACCGATCCGTCCATCGAGCAGGCGGTGCGGCTTGAAGTCCTGTTGGGCGAGAGCCACAATGTCACCGTAACCCCGACGTTTTTTATCATCACAGAGTCCCGCCCTCCGGAACGCGTCAACGGCGGGGTTGCCTATGCACTTTTGAAAGGACGCCTCGAGCGGCTCTTGAAGTAATAGTCAGCCATGGACAGGCCGCCATCCGCGGATGAAGGAAAGTTTCGCTCTCTCTGGTTCGGATCAGGCGACTCCCGACTCATGTAAGATGCGGCAAACAGCCACTCCCCGGCACGGCGCCTCAACGAACCGGCCTGCCGAAGATTATGAGGCCAAGTTTTCGTGCCCTCTTCAAATACCCTGAATCCCCGGCAGGCTGGATTGTGGCACGCCGCAAAAAACACGTGGCGGCATTGTTCACCAAAATGCTTTTCGAGCCTGCCATTTCTCCGCCGAACCACTTCGCGTACCTCAAGGATTATGTTAGCTTTTATCAATGAAGCCTTTCGTGGCAGGCGCATACGAAATGTCATCGAATGAAAACTCTCTGCAATCCACCAGGGAAGTTGCTCTCCACGATTACCGCATGGCTACTCGAAGCCGCCAGGCCAGCATCGTGGGTCATAGAGAGGTGTTGTCCGGAAAGGCGAAATTCGGCATTTTCGGCGCCGGCAAGGAAGTTCCCCAGATGGCCATGGCTCATGCTTTTCGCAACGGCGACTTCCGTGCCGGATATTACCGGGATCAGACGATGATGTTCGCCCTGGGCATGTTGAGCGTGGAGGAGTACTTCGCCCAGCTCTACGCCGATACGGACCTTGATCATGAGCCCGCATGCGGCGGCCGCTCCATGACGGGACATTTTGCGACCAGGCTGCTGCACCCAGACGGACGCTGGAAAGATCTCATGTCCTTGAACAACTCTTCGGCTGATGTCTCGCCGACGGGAGCCCAAATGCCGCGACTTCTGGGACTGGCGTACGCGTCGGTTCTCTATCGGCGGCTGGGAGAACTGCGCGGGCTGGCGGCCGCCGGATTCTCGGATGGCGGCGACGAGATCGCTTTCGGTACTATCGGCAACGCGAGCTGCGCCGAGGGCATATTCTGGGAAGCGATCAATGCCGCGGGAGTGCTCCAGGTGCCGATGCTGCTGTCGATCTGGGACGACGGCTATGGAATCTCGGTTCCCAATCAGTTTCAAATGACCAAGGGCGATATTTTTCGCATCCTGGAGGGCTTCCAGCGGCGTCCCGGCGATAAATCGGGAATCGACATTTATTCCGTCGCCGGATGGAACTATCCGAAGTTGTGCGAAACGTACATGGCAGGCGCAGAATCGGCGCGCCGCAATCATGTGCCCGTGATCATTCACGTAACAGAACTGACACAACCCCTCGGCCATTCGACCTCCGGCAGCCAACAGCGCTACAAGTCGACGGAGCGTCTGGATTGGGAAAAGAGATTCGACTGTATTCCCAGGATGAGAGATTGGCTCATCGCGGAGGGAGTAGCATCGAAGCATGAACTAGGAAAAATCGAGGAGGAAGAAAAGGCACACGTGCTTGCGGCAAGAGATCGGGCATGGGCGGCCTTTCGCCAGCCGATTGATGCAGAGCGGGATCACCTGGTGACCCTTTTTCTCGACCTGGCGCGGGACTCGGCTCGAGGAGTTGAGGCGGCGAGCGTTGCAGAAGCGCTGGCCGCAAAACAGGATGTACTGCGGCGCGATCTTATGGCAGCGGCCGAGGAAGTCCTGCTCTCCATCCGGCTGGACGATGCACCGGTAAGACAGAGCCTGGTCGACTGGAAAGCGGCCCGCATGGAGGAAAATCGGATACGCTACGGATCGGATCTGTACAGTGAGACCGCGGAATCCGCACTCAGAGTGCCCGAGGTACGCCCAGTCTATGCGGAAAACGCGCCCCTCCAGTACGGCTTTGAGATCCTGAACGCCTGCTTCGACGCCGCATTTACCCGATATCCGCAACTCGTGGCCATGGGGGAAGACGTCGGCCAGTTGGGCGATGTGAACCAAGGGTTTGCGCGTCTACAGCAGAAGTACGGCCCGCTGCGCATCACGGACACGGGGATTCGCGAGGCTACAATCCTGGGCCAGGCGATCGGGATGGCACTTCGAGGCCTGCGCCCGATCGCGGAAATTCAATACCTGGACTATGCGCTGTACGCCTTGCAGATCATGTCTGATGATCTCGCTTCATTGCGCTGGCGCACGCGCGGAGGTCAGAAAGCTCCGGTTATCGTGCGCACACGGGGACATCGCCTGGAAGGAATATGGCATTCCGGATCGCAAATGGCAGGGCTGATCGATTTGCTGCGCGGCATTTACATCTGCGTACCGCGCGACTCGACTCAGGCAGCCGGCCTGTACAACACGATCCTCCGTTCGGATGACACGGCGCTCATGGTCGAGGTGCTGAATGCTTATCGAAGGAAGGCGCCAAAGCCGGAAAACATCGGCGAGTTTACCATCCCGTTCGGAGTGCCGGAGGTGATCCGAACCGGCAAGGATGTCACCGTGGTCACCTATGGCGCCTGTTGTGCCATCGCCGAAGAAGCCGCCAATCTCTTGCGCAATGTCGGCATCGAAGCCGAGCTGATCGATATCCGCACCCTGATTCCCTTTGATGTGCGCGGCGTGATCGTGGAATCGCTCAAGAAGACCAGCCGCGTCCTTTTCGTGGACGAGGATTTTCCCGGCGGTGCCACCGCTTACATGATGCAACAGACGATCGAAACCAACAGCGGCTATGAATGGCTCGATGCCGCCCCTCGCACTCTGCCGGCACGGGAGCATCGTCCTGCTTACGGCTCCGACGGCGATTATTTTTCGAAACCCCAGCGTGAGCAAATATTCGAAGCGGTCTACGATCTGATGCACGAAACGGACCCGCGGCGTTTCCCGATCTTCTACCGTTAGGGCCTGCTACTCCGTGACTTAGGGGCGATCGATCAGCTGGATTCTCCTTAGGTGGCGTCCGCCCTCGAAAGGCGTTCTCAGCCAGACGCGCACGATCTCCAGCGCCGTTTCGAGCGGCATCATCCGTTGGCCGAGTGAGATCATGTTGGCGTCGTTGTGCCTGCGCGCCAGTTCTGCACTCTGCTCGTTCCAACAGACGGCACAGCGGATTCCGCGAACACGGTTGGCGACGATTGCCTCACCGTTGCCGGAGCCGCCGAGCACCACACCGCGGTCGCACTCTCCGCGGGCGACCGCCTCGGCCGCGGGCCGGATAAAGAGCGGATAATCCACCGGTTCCTCGGAAGATGTGCCGAAATCCCGCACTTCATGCCCCTCTGCCGTGAGGAATTCACGGATCTTTTCTTTGTAAGAATACCCGGCATGATCTGAGCCCAATGCAATTTTCATGTGTGGATTATCACACACTCAATACGCAGACCTTACGAAAAAGACGCGCACGGCAAGCCCTGCAACGCATGAAAATGGCAGTTTGCCGCCGTGCCCATTCTGTCATGACTCGTAGTTGTGATCGGTTTTCTCTGATATCCGTGCATTACCGATCACGACTATGATTACGACCGCGACGTTTGTGGATGCAGTTATTTTCGGAGCAACAGTTTGAGAACCCGATCCAGGTTGGCGCGGGCATCGGCGTAGTCGGGCCTTATCCGCAAAGCTTCCTTGAAATGCGTGGCGGCTTCCTCATATCGGCCCAATCCCGCCAGAGCGACACCCCAATTATTGTGGACATCAGCCGATGCCGGCATCGATTTGATCACCTCGGCGTACTGATCTACGGAATCCTGGAGCCTGCCCAATCGCTGTAAAAGCTGGCCCAAATTGAAGTGAGCCGCGGCAAAGTCAGGTTTGAGCCGGATGGCCGTTTTGTACTGTGCCGATGCGTCCTCCCACCGACCCATCGATTGGAAAGCGTTTCCCATGTTGAAATAAGCTGCGGCAAAGTCCGGCTCGAGCCGCAAGGCTTCCTTGTATTGAGCAATCGCGTCCGCAAACCGGCCCATTCCGAGAAAGACGTTGCCCAGATTGTTGTACGCCCCGGGGAAATCGGGTTTCAGACGCAAGGCCTCCTTGAGTTGCTTTTCCGCCTCCTCGAAGCGGCCCATCTGCTGGTAAGCGTTACCCAGCAAGTTGCGGGCGTCTGCAGATTCTGGTTTGAGCCGGAGTACTTCCCCGTATTGGGTGATCGCCTCCTCGAATCGTCCAAGATGCAACAAGGTGTTGCCGAGATTGATATAAGCAGTGATGTAATCGGGCCTGAGTCTCGCCGCGTCCTTGAATTCCGCCACGGCCTCATTCCCGCGGCCCAGTGCGTCCAATGCGACTCCTAGGTTGCAATGTGCTTCGGCGAGGCCCGGCTCTTCCATAATTGCCGCATTGAATTGCGACACCGCTTCTTCGAGCCGTCCCAGATCTCGCAGAGTATTTCCCAGGTTGTAATGAGCGCCCGCCAAAGCTGGATCCAGTCGCAATGCCTCCTGATAGGCTGTCGCGGCTTCTGCAAGACGGCCCTGCTTTTGTAAGGCGTCGCCAAGGTTGTTATAGGCGTCCGCGAAATCCGGCTTGAGCCGCAAGGTTTCGTTGTATTGTGCGACCGCGTCGTCGAACCGGCCCAATGTCTGCAAAACGTTGCCCAGGTTGTTGCGAGCCATCCAACTCGCAGGATTGCGGCTGAGAATGCCGCGATAGAGCGTTATCCCATCAACATACTGCCGGCTTTGACTCCAGGTTGGCACAGCCAGAGCACCCCCGAGGAGCAGCATCGTGCATACAGTTGCCATTCTGGGCTGGAAATGGAACCGTGCCACGAGATTCATCAGGCTCGCGGCAACCAGTGCGATAATGCCTATGCTCGCGATGTACTGGAAATGGTCCGCCACAAAGGAGTAACGGAACGGGTAGACATTGAAAAATCCCATGACCGGAAAAAGCGAGCCGCAGAAAAACAACAGTGCCGCCAAGGGAGCGCGGGAACGCTTCCGCAAAAGCCAGAGCGCCCCCAGCAAGGCGACCAGGGCAAGCGGGTAGAGGTACTGCCATAACACGCGCTGGCTCACTTGCCATCGGGGATAATTGAACATCAGGTTGGCCGGCCAGAACAGTTTGCCAATATAGAACCAGATCACGCGACCCGCGATCAGACATCGTTCGATCAGCGTAAACTGATACTCTGAGCCCTGGGCGCCGACCATGGACCGTTCGATCCAGGCGGTAACCAATCCTGCGGCACCACCCAGCACGAACCATGGCACGAGCGGCAAGGCGTCACGGCGCCAACTGAGCTTCCCACGCCGCCACCAGAACACGACCAGTAGCGCAGCGGGCAGGGTTGCCGTGACCGTCTTGCTCAGCAGCGCCAGAACGAAAAGAGCCAGCGCCAGCGCATAATGTCGTTTCAGCCGGCTCTCGTCGAAGCGCAAATAGGTCAGAGCCGCCCCGAAATAAAAGACGCCGGAAAGCGTGTTCTTCAACTCGGAGATCCATGCGACCGACTCCACTTGTATCGGATGGAGGGCGAAGATGAGGGCCGCTAGGATGGCTCCTGGCACAGCCAATCGCCGCAGAATCACTGCGACCAGAAATGCCATGAGAGCATGCACAATGATGTTGACCAGATGGTAGCCCAGGGTGTCGTCCGCCCAGAGCTTATGCTCAACCCAGAAGGCCGAGTGCATCAGTGGGTAGTATTGCTGAGTGGCGCCCGGATCGAACCAAATGCGCCACAATCCCTCGGCCGAGCGCAAATCGCTGCGGGTGATGTGGCGGTCGTCGTCCCAGAGGATGCCGCCGTGCCAGGCTGGATAATAGGCTGCCAACGTTGCAGCTACGAGCAGGAGCAGCAGAAGACATGCACTCCAACCGTGGCCCGGGCTATCGGTAGCTACCCGGACATTCGGCATCTCCTCTTCTGCATGCTTCCCTGCCACGCGGCGTCCGGATTCAACCTGCTTGCCTTTCTTGCGGCTCATGGGATCGATTTTATATAGGCTTTGACATCAAAACGCAACGCCGCGCTGCCGGCGTCTTCCCATGGCGTCTGGAATTCTTCGTGATGTGAAGCTGGTAGCGCTCAAAATGCCCGCAACGTCGGGCGATTGAAAACACTTGTGCAAGACAGGGGGTAGTGAAGATTTCTGGAGAGCACTCTCAGGATTTACATGGATCTTCCCCAGGCGACCACGCAGTTTCTGCCGCGACTCTTGGCGACATAGAGAGCCTTGTCGGCCCGCCTCACCAGAGTTTCGGCTGAGTCCCCCTGCATTGACTCGGCCAGGCCGCAGCTGACCGTGCAGTTTATACTGCGCTTGATCTGACCGTCCATGAACTCGAATCTTGACGCTTCGATCTTGGCGCGAAGTTGCTGAAAGCGCATCTCCGCCTGGAGCATGGTCGTATTGGTAAAGACGAGCACAAACTCATCGCCGCCATAACGGCCGAAAAAGTCACTCGAACGGATTTCCTTGCCGATCGTTTCCGCAACGCCGATAAGTGCCTGATCGCCGACCTGGTGGCCGTGAGCGTCATTGATCTTTTTGAAGTCATCCAGATCCAGAACGCCCAGGATTATCGGTTTTCCGCCGGCTTCCATAATGGCGCGTTTGATGGCTCGGTCCGTGCTTCTGCGATTGCCGACGCGAGTCAACGCATCGATAAAAACTTCCTGCTCGGTCTGCTTGAACTTTTCCTGGAGATGAACGAAGCGCTTTGTCATGCTCGCGTAGAGGATTTCGTCTTGCTGCTTTTTTTCCGCGACGACGCGCGCAAGTTGATTGACTTCGTCGGCGATCTGCTTCTTGAGCTCGCGCAGATCCTCGATCTCGTTTAAGCGTATGAAACGGGTCGTGGATTCAGTGAGGCGCTGGTTGAAGTTTTCGCTTTCGCCGGTAAGCGTGCCGAGAGCCTCCCGCAGGAGGTCGATGACCTGCCGGATCTCGGCCTCTCGCTCCTGCAGGTACCCCCGGGAATTCCTGCAGAACTCCTGACACACCGCCAGGCCCTTTTGTATAACGCTTACCATCACGTCGCCGTCAGAGACTTTCGTAAGCTGATTCTGGGTTCGTTCAAGCTGCGAACGGAACTCCGAAGTTTTCAGGCTTTCACTTTCGACCGCGATGTCGGACATCAGCGAGAAAAGCCGTCCTGATAACGCCCCCATTCTGACGACGAAACTCTCCCTATCCACCGGGCGCCGTTTGAAAAGGCCCAACTCAATAAGCTCGTTTCCCATATAGTCGCCGGCTCCGCAACTAAAAAATAAGAGTCCCAATGCTCTTATCGGCGATTCGGGGGAATTCTGAGACAATTTGCAGCCTGAAAATCAAAGAGGAGCGAAAATGTTGCGGTTAATTCCGATCCCCGCCTCCGCAGCATCCCGTGGAGTTGAGCACAGGATAATGACAGGCTGCCGCGCTCCAGAAGCGTTCGCCATAGCGCTCGACGACCTGAGCCTGACCTGTGGCGGCAAGCTCCTTCAGAGCTTCTTCCACTTGGCCCGGAGTCCAGCGCTCGAGTGTGCGCCGCAGTTCTTCTTCACCCATCGGATGGCGCCCAATTATGGCCAATACGGCTTCTGCCACACTCTGGTATCCCGAGAGGTCGAATGTGCCTCCGGAAGACTGGATCACCTGGGATCGGACGCCTAGGATAGCGGTTGCCCGCACGAGGCCTCCGTCGTCCGGCCGCTGAACATCAGGCTCCGCCGGCGGGCGGCTGGGAATCGCGATGTGGACTTGATCCGGTTCGATGTGTTCGAGCAGGGCTGCGATTTCTTTCAGCTCTCCCTCGCCGTCGTTGATACCCTTCATGAGCATCACTTCGATCCAGAGCTTGCCGTGATACTCCCGGCGAAAGGTGACCAATCCTTCCACCAGCAGCTCGAATCCCAGTCCCGCCGCCGGACGGTTGATTCGGCGGTAGAGGCGCGCGTTGCCGGCGGCGAGCGAGGACAGCACGGCATCGGCAGCCCTGAGCTCTTCCCGTACATCGGGAAGATACAGCAGTGATCCGTTCGTAATCACGGACACCGGAATTGCGGTCAGCCCCTTGATCTCGCGAATCAGCCAGCCGATGCCGGCGTGAAGAGTGGTCTCGCCCGAGCCGACGATGGTCACCCAATCAATGGCGCCCGGTTTATGCGCACGCAGAGCCTCCCGCACATCGGCGAGAATGTCCTCTCGCGGAAAATATTCGCGCCGCTCGTTTGTCAGCGGGACGGTTCGTCCCAGCTGGCAATAGATGCAGTTCCAGTTGCAGATCTTCAGCGGCAGCGGATCGACTCCGAGTGATTGCCCCAATCTGCGCGAGGGCAAGGGGCCAAAAACGAAACCCATCTTCCAACACTCTTCTTTCATGCAACCGATTTATGGTAACCGCCAAGACGTGAAGATTCCAGGATGCAAGCGGAGGGAAATCACATTTTTCCTTTTGATTAAGGGCCTGCCCCTATTCCTGGCGTTTGTCGAGAGTTTCGATGCGCGCGTCGCTCGGACCACCCTCCTTCTGCATTTGCGCCGCGACTGCTTCCACCTGTCTCATGACCCGAAGGAGGTTGCCGCCCAGAATCTTGCCGATATCCGCATCGGCATAGCCGCGTCGCATCAGTTCCGCCGTCAAACCAGGAAACTTCGACACGTCTTCGAGCCCAGCCACAGTGCTGGTGATCCCGTCGAAGTCGGATCCAATTCCGACGTGATCCAATCCCGCAGCCTTGCGGATGTGGTCAATATGGTCGGCAACCTGCGCCAGAGTGGCGCGAGGGGCCGGATTTGCGCGGTCCCATTTCGCGAGCCCATCCTGCACGGTCTTTTCGGTACTCCCCCTCAGGGCAGCAAGCCTCTTGGATTCCTGATCACGTTTCAGTTCGTACACACGCACGGCTTCGGATGTGAACCCCGGCACAAAGCTGACCATCACCACGCCGCCGTTCCTGGGCAGCCGTTGGAGCACTTCATCAGGCACGTTGCGCGCGATGTCGCACAATGCCCTGGCCGAGGAGTGCGAGAAAATCACGGGCGCGCGGCTCGCATCCAGCGCGGCGTTCATCGTGGCCGGTGACACATGGGCAAGGTCGACGAGCATGCCGAGCCAGTTCATTTCCCGAACGACTGCCTTGCCGAATGCCGACAGGCCGTTCACTTTGGGAGTATCGGTGGCCGAATCAGCCCAGGGAGTGTTGGAGGAGTGGGTCAGGGTCATGTACCGGGCGCCGAGCCTGTAAAACATTCGCAGGGTCGCGAGGGAACTGTCAATGGAGTGCCCTCCTTCCATGCCGATCAGCGACGCGATTTTGCCGGAGCGATGGATGCGCTCGATGTCATCGGCGGTGGTTGCCATCTCGAACACATCCGGATAGCCGCGGACCAATCTGTAGACCGTGTCGATCTCTTCCATCGTGACGCGCACCGCCTCTTTCCCCTGCATGTCCACCGGAACATAGACTGACCAAAATTGCGCGCCCACGCCCCCTTCGCGCAAACGGGGGATGTCGGTCATGAGTTGAGGCTGCGGCTTCCTGAGATCGATTCTGGAAAAGTCCCGTTCGAACTTTTCGCGCAACGCCCAGGGCAGGTCATTGTGCCCATCGATCAAAGGGAAGCGGCTTTGCAGCGTCCGCGCTCTCTGGAGTGGGTCCGGGTTTGTCTGCGATGGAGTGCTGCCATCGATCCGGTATATGTTCGTCAGGAAGAATAGTACGACTACCGCGGCGGCGATGACACGAAACATAATGAACCTCCGAGATACCGGCAGAATAGCAGGTTAGAGCCTCAGGTCAAGCGGCGTATAGATGAAATTGCGCCGCCGGGGTCTCCTGCGATGTTCACGCTGCCGATGGAGAAGGTTCGAGCTTTTTTGCCGTGTGTGTTCCGAACCGCTGTTGCGCAGCCGCCATGTATGTGTAGACCACGGGGGTAAGATAGAGAGTTACAAGTTGAGAAAATAGAAGGCCGCCGACAACCGCGAGTCCGAGAGGTTGCCGCGCTTCGCCTCCGGCACCGTACCCCACCGCAATCGGAACCGCGCCGAGAAGCGCCGACATAGTCGTCATCATGATCGGACGAAAACGGATGAGGCAACCCTGGTAGATGGCTTCGAGGGGCGGCAGACCTTTCCGTCGTTCCGCGTCCAAGGCAAAATCGATCTGCATAATCGCGTTTTTCTCGACGATGCCGATCAGCATGATCAGGCCGACGAAAGCATAGATGTTGAGGTCCAGGTGGAACAGAAACAAGGTCACCAGCGCGCCCAAGCCCGCAGACGGCAATCCGGAAAGAATCGTCAGAGGATGGATGTAACTCTCGTAGAGGATCCCGAGAACTATGTATACAACCATGATCGCCACAACCAGAAGCAGCACCAGATTCGACATTGAACTCTGAAACGACTTGGCCGCACCCTGGAAAGTCGCACTGATGGTGGGCGGCAAGATTTTGTCGGAAACGCCCTGAATCTGGCTAACCGCCGCGCTGAGGGAGGCGCCAGGCTGGAGGTTGAAGGAAATCGTGACGGCGGGCAACTGCCCATAGTGGTTGATGGTCTGCGGTCCCATCTCACTGATTATCCTGGCAAGAGTGTCCATGGGAACCAGGGCGCCCGGCCCAGATTTGAGATATAACATTGATAATGCCTTCGGGTCCTGTTGATACCGCGGCTCGAGTTCAAGAAGGACCTTGTACTCGTTGGTCGCTGCATAAATCGTGGACACCCAGCGCGGCCCGTAAGCATCGTATAACGCGTTCTCAATCGTGTCAGCACTCACCTGCAGCGCCGCGGCTTTTTCGCGGTTGATCGCCACGTTTACCTGAGGGTTGTTGATCGCAAGGTTGCTGGTGACATCCATCAGTCCCGGAATTTGCGCGACAGCGTGCTCGAGATCCTCGGCCGATTGATACAGCAGCGGCTTGTCCGGTGACTCCAGCGTGTACTGGTAGAGGCTCTTGGTTACCTGGCCTCCGATCCGGATGGTGGGCGGATTTTGAAGATAGACTTTCATCCCTGCGAGATTTTCGAATTTGGGACGCATTTCCTCGATGATCTCGTTCACGTTGAGTGCGCGCTCCGAGCGAGGCTTGAGATGCACGACGAGCTGGCCGAAATTGGGCCCGCCAAGTGTGGACGCAGAATTCCCGCCCACGCTCGACACAAGTGAGTCCACGTTGGGATCCGCGCTGACTATCTCCGCAATCTGTTTCTGGTAATCCACCATCTCATAGTATGAAGTGCCCTGCCCTGCTTCCGTGGTCACGGCAAGCTGATCCGTGTCCTGGTCCGGAATAAATCCTTTGGGGATCTTGACGAACATATAGGCGGTGGCCCCAAGGACCGCGACAAAAAAGACCATCGTCGCCATCCGATGGCGGAGAACGCCCTGCAAACTGGCATCGTACAGGTGGAGCATGCCGTCGAAGAAGCGCTCAGTTGTGCGATAGAACCAGGACTTTCTCTGCTCTTGCGCAGGGCGCAGAAACCGGCTGCAGAGCATCGGGGTGAGTGTGACGGAGACGACTCCGGAGATCAGGATGGCCACACAAATGGTGACCGCGAATTCTTTGAACAGGCGCCCAAGAACCCCTCCGAGGAACAGCACGGGAATGAATACGGCCGCCAGGGAAAGAGTCATGGATACGATGGTAAATCCTATCTCCCTGGATCCTTCCAAAGCCGCATGAAGAGCGCTCTCACCCATTTCCATGTGCCGGAAGATGTTTTCTAGCATGACGATCGCGTCATCCACGACGAACCCGACCGACAAGATCAAGGCCATCATCGACAGATTGTCCAGGCTGTAATTCAGCAGATACATGACGGCAAAGGTGCCGATGATGGAAAATGGCAGTGCCAGGCTCGGGATGGTCGTTGCGGAGACGTTGCGCAGGAAAAGAAAGATCACCATCACAACCAGGCCGAGCGTCAGGGCCATCGTAAACTGGACATCGTGATAGGACGCGCGGATTGTGTCGGACCGGTCATAAAGAATGTCCATCGTGACCGACGGCGGCAATTCCGCTTTAAACGTCGGCAGAAGCTTTTTGATGCCGTCGGTGACTTCGATCGTGTTGGTCCCCGGCTGACGTTGAATGCCCAGAACAATCGCCCGCAGGCTCCCTCCTGACTTGTAGTACCACGACGCGGTCTTGTCGTCCTCAACGCTGTCGATCACGTAACCTAGATCTTCCAAATGCACCGGTGCGCCTTTGCGGTAGCTGACCACCAGAGGCCGGTAGGCCTCGGCGTTCATGAGCTGGCCACTCGCCTGGAGCGTGAACGCGCGCTGCGGCCCGATGATGGAGCCTGTCGGCACATTTACGTTCCAGCTCTTGAGCGCGGTTTCGATTTCATCGATTCCGATCTGTTTGGCAGCCAGCGCGTGAGGATCCATCTGTACATGAACAGCATATTTCTGGGCGCCAAGAACCTGCACCTGCGCGACGCCGCTGATCTGGGATATGCGCTGGGCAACCCGTGTTTCGGCGTATTCATCAAGCGTATAGAGCGGCAGCGTCGGCGAAGTCAGGGTCAGGTAGAGGATCGGCTGATCCGCAGGGTTGACCTTGGTGAAAGTCGGCGGCGCCGGCATCCCTTGAGGCAGCAGACGCCCGGCCTGTGTGATGGCAGCCTGCACATCCACAGCGGCGCCATCCAGGTTGCGGCTCAGATCGAATTCGAGCGTGATCTGCGTGGAGCCGAGCGAATTCGTGGACGTCATCGCATTCAGCCCCGCGATCATCGAGAATTGATTCTCCAAAGGGGTGGCAACCGCGGCGGCCATGGTCTCGGGGCCCGCCCCCGGAAGGCTTGCCGTCACGAGAAGCGTGGGAAGATCTACATTAGGAAGATCGCTCACGGCCAGCGACCGATATGCCACCATCCCAAAGAGCGCGATCGCCAGCATGAGCAGGCTCGTGGCAATCGGGCGCTCGATGAACCCCTGGGAAATATTCATTTCTCGACACCTCAGCTAGCCTTACCTTGCCGCAGCAGCTGCGGGCAATGGCACTTGTCGTTTCCGTTTCTTCGAGATCTCCAGAATCTTCGCCATGTAGGTGTAAACAACTGGAGTGAGATAAAGCGTGATCAATTGTGAAAACAACAAACCACCCACGACCGTGAGCCCCAACGGCCGCCGCGCTTCGCCGCCGGCTCCCCACCCAAGGGATATGGGTATCCCCCCGAGCAGAGCTGCTGCGGTGGTCATCATGATTGGTCGGAAACGGATCAGGCAACCCTCATAAATCGCCTCCGTCGGACTCTTGCCTTCCTTGCGTTCCGCCTCCAATGCGAAGTCGATCTGCATGATCGCGTTCTTCTTCACGATGCCGATCAGCATGATCAGGCCCACAAACGCGTAAATATTCAAATCCACGTGAAACACGAGCAAGGTCAGGAGGGCGCCGAATCCCGCCGACGGCAAGCCGGACAGAATTGTTATCGGATGCACGTAGCTTTCGTAGAGCATGCCGAGAACGATGTACACCACCATGATTGCGATCACCAGGAGGAGACCTAGATTGTTCAGCGAGTCCAGAAAGGTCTTGGCCGTCCCCTGGAAGCTGGTCGTCATATTGTCTGGGAGCGTGCGGTTTGCGACGTCCTGGATCTGAGATGTGGCCTCTCCGAGCGACACACCCGGCCTGAGGTTGAAGGAAATCGTGACCGAAGGAAGCTGTCCAGAGTGGTTGATGGTTTGGGGTCCCGCGTCATTTCTCATGTGAGCAAAAGTGCTCAGAGGAACGAGATGGCCGTCCGAGGTCTTGAATTGGAGCAGTGATAGATAATCCTCATGTTCTTGGAATTTCGGCAGCATCTCCAGCAGCACGCGGTATTGACTGGTGGGCCCGTAAATGGTGGACGACCATTGCGGTCCGAAAGCATCATACATCGCGTTTTCGACCTGAGAGGCGTTGAGGTGTAGGGCAGCGGCCTTATCGCGGTCGAACTCCACGTTCACTCGCGGAGTCTTGATCTGCAGGTCCGTCGTGACGTCCTGCAGCATCGGCAGTCGGGCAATTTCCTGCTCGAGCTTTGCCGACTCGCGGTACAGCACGTCCGTGTCCGGACCCTGTACGGTAAAGTCGTAGGAACTTTTCGATTGGCGGCCGCCAATCCGGATCGCGGCGGGCACCGTGAGAAAAACCCGAATTCCTACCAACCGGCTTACCTTCGGCCGCAGCCTCTCAGCGATCTGGTTGACTGTGGCAACACGCTCACGCCTGGGCCTCAACTGAATCTGGATGCGGGCCGTGTTGGAATTGCTGACGCTTGAAATCATCGACTCGATATCAGGATCCTGGCGCAGAATGTCCGTGACCTTTTGCTGATATTGCACCATTTGATAGTAGGACGTCCCTTGGGCGGCCTCGGTCGTGGCAGACAGTTGATCGTTGTCGGTGTCCGGAATGAACCCTTTGGGCACGATGTAGAAGAGATACGCAGTAAGCGCAAGAACGGCACCAAAAACCCCTATCATGACGGGACGATGCCTGAGAACCCAGTTGAGGCTGACGTCATAAGCGTGGAACATGAAGTGATACAACCCGCGCTTATGCTGCCGTGCCTCGTCAGGCGGGCGCAGGAAGCGGCTGCACAGCATCGGCGTCAGTGTGATGGAAACGATTCCGGAAGCCAGGATTGCTACGGTGATCGTCACGGCAAACTCGCGGAACAGCCGGCCCAGGATTCCGCTCATGAATAGGACGGGGATAAAGACGGCCGCCAGCGAAAGGGTCATGGATACGATCGTGAACCCGATTTCCTTAGAGCCGTTCAGCGCCGCCTGCAGGGGTTTTTCACCCTTCTCCATATGGCGGACGATGTTCTCCAGCATGACGATCGCGTCGTCCACCACAAACCCAATGCACAGGATCAACGCCATCATGGACATGTTGTCCAGTGTGAAGTCCAGCAGGTACATCACGGAGAACGTGCCCAGAATAGACAGGGGTAAGGCCATGCTGGGAATCATGGTGGCGGACGCGTTGCGCAGGAAGAGGAAGATCACCAGAATCACGAGGCCTAGGGTGACGGCCATCGTCATCTTGATGTCGCCAAAGGCCTGCCGTATGTTCTTGGAAAGGTCGCCGCGAACAAACAGTTTCACGGCTGGAGGCAGCTGCGTCTGGAACGAGGGCAGCAGCTTTTTGACCGCATCGGTGACTTCGATTACGTTGCTTCCCGGCTGTCTCATCACCATCAGGCTAATCGCTCGTGGGCTGTCCTGCTTGGTGACAAACCAGGAGGCGTTCTTGTTGTTTTCCACGCTGTCGATGACGTTCGCGACATCCTCGAGCCGTACCGGTCTGCCGTTTCGATACGTGATTACCATCGGCCGAAAGGCCGCAGCGTCCATCAGCTGGCCCGTGGCCCTGATGTTGTAGGCTTCATGTGGTCCATAGAGCGTGCCGGTCGGGATGTTGACGTTCCAGCTCCGGAGCGCTGCGTCCACTTCATCGATCCCGATGTCCTTGGCGTTCAGCTTTTCGGGATCCACTTGGGCGCGCACGGCGTATTTCTGAGCGCCCTGGATGGTTACTTCAGCAACGCCGTTCACCATCGAAATCGACTGCGCGATCGTAATCTCCGCGTAGTCGTCCAGCACCCAAAGCGGCAGTGTCGGCGAGGTTAAAGCAAGAACCAGGATCGGGGAACTGGCCGGATTGCTCTTGCGGAAAGATGGCGGCGCGGGCATTCCCGCCGGAAGCAGCGGCATCGCCTCGCTGATTGCCGTCTCGACATCCACGGCAGCGCCATCAATGTTGCGATTCAGGTCGAACTGGAGAGTTATCTGCGACGAACTCTGGGAGTTCGACGAGATCATGGAATCGATGCCGGCAATCGTAGTGAATTGTCGCTCGAGCGGGGTTGCAACCGCCGAGGCCATGGTGTCGGGATTGCCGCCGGACAAACCGGCGCTTACGCTCAGGGTGGGGTAATCGACATTCGGCATATCGCTGACCGGGAGTGCGCGGTACGCGAGCACGCCAAACAGCGCAATCGCCAGCATGAGCAGGCTTGTGGCGATGGGCCGCCGAATGAAAACTTCTGAAATATTCAATGCGAACTACCTTACCGTGCCCCTCGATTACCTCTGGGGGAGTTGCCGGATCCGCCGCCCATCTGCACGCGGCTTCCCGGCGCCAGCCGGAGCTGTCCTTCGGTGACAACAACCTCTCCTGCTTGCAGACCTTTTTCGATCACTAAGTCCTGATTGACTCTCGCGCCAGTGACGACCGGCCTCGATTCCACTGTCCGATCCTGCTTCACCACAAAGACATACGATCCGTCCTGCCCCGTCTGCACCGCTTCATTCGGCACAACGAGCGCGTCCTTTTCCATCGCCAGCCTCAAGGTGACCCGCACAAACTCGCCCGGCCACAGGTTATGGTCACTATTTGGAAACGTTCCTTTCAGGCGGATGGTCCCGGTTGTCTGGTCGACCGCGTTGTCCGTGAATGTCAGCGTGCCTACCTCCGGGGGGGACGAAGAGTCCTGTGGGACCGCCGTCACCATCTGACCCAACTTGATCGTGCCGAGTTGAGTTTCCGGAACCGAAAAAGTTACGTAGATCGGCTCCACCTGTGTGATCGTGAGGAGTTCGGTAGTGTTGGCGCTGATGACATTCCCCTGCTTGACGCTAACGTTTCCCGTGCGGCCGTCGAGCGGAGAAGGAATCGTCGTGTACCCAAGCATCAGCTTGGCATTCTCCAACGCCGCTTCGGTGGCCTTGACGGTGGCTTCGGCGCTCTGAATGGCAGCCCTGTCGGCGCTAGCCGCCGCAGAAACAGCGTCGGCATTAGTGCGATACTGTTCCGCCTGTTCCCGCGACACGAGGCCCTTCTCCAACATCTCCTCATATCGCTTGGCCTCGGATTGAGCATACTTCTCCTGCGCCTCGTCACGCGTGAGATTGGCCTGCGAAAGTCCCAGTTGCGCTTCGTCCTTGGCAAGATTCGCCTTGGCTTGGTTCAGCTGCGCATCGTACACGCTCGGATCAATCGTGAAAAGTTTATCTCCCTTTTTCACGAAAGCCCCTTCTTTAAAAAAGACCTCCGTCAGCTGACCTGCCACCTGTGCCTTCACACTTACGGTTACATATGCCTCGACGTTCCCAACCACCTGCACCTCGATCGGCACGTCCTTTTGCTGGACCCTGGTTACGGTAACCGGCACCGCGCCGCCTCCTTCGCCTTTCTTGGCAGAGGGAGCTGGTGAGGCTTTGTTCGCACAGGCTTGCAGAAGCAGACAGGATATTAGGATGCAAAGGGCTGCAAGCAGTGTCCACCTCGAGGCGCGGATCGTTCTGGTTACTGTCGATGAATTCATTCCCAAATGTCAACCTCCTTGCAGTGCCTTAATAATTGAGTGTTTTATCCAAAGCTGATCACTTTTCCAGATCGGGCCTATGTTCTTATATTTTAAACAATTGTATATGCTATGCGGACTATATGTCTGCCGAGGACAGCCATTACCCTCAGGATAGTTTGTTAGGTTAAACTAATATGAGATCCATTCATCCATTATAATGTCATACGGTATGCCTTAAACTGACTCCTGTCTAGGACATACCTCTACACTTTGGAACACTGATCCTATTCCTTTAGATACGCCTGGGCACTCGCCTTGTTTTGTTCTTTTGTAGCAAGCCGCATTCTATCGGAGAATCCCCGTTACCTTGACCGGTGGAATAGGCTTCAGCGGTGGCGGATTCATCTTGTTATCCGATAAGATCTTAAATAGCTCGGGGAGCGCTGCCGCGGCGGCGTTGTTAAGATCCGGGATCAACTTGACGAGCAGCTCGCGGCTCTCTCTTGCCACCTGCATCTGAAGCAGCGTTGGCGCCGAAGTAGATGCCATAATCTGACTCTTGATGCCGGGGATCTGGTTGCGAATCGGTTGTGCCCCGCCGCCCGGTCCACCTCCTCTGCCTCCTCCTCCCCCTGCCTGTGCGCCCGCTCCGAGTTGTTGGGTGATTACAGCAAGCCTTTTTGCGAGCGAATCAGCAGCCGCTACAGCGGCAGCAGGTGCATTGGCCGCTTGTTTCAGCAGATCTTGCGCCGCGCGCAGCTGGTCATTGACGGAGCTGAGAGCAGCCGAGGCGTCATTGAACGCATGCTGATAATCGTGGAGCGCAAGTGCAGTATCATGTTGCAGCTTGCGATCCGCATCACTGATCTGGACCTGAGGATCGCTCGATACCCTCATCGAGCGTGAACCCACGTCCCGCCCGTTGACGGTTAAGGATATTTTGTATGCTCCGGGCAGAACAAACGGACCGAAAGATCCGCCGCCGCCAAAGCCACCGCCGCCCACTCCTCCCCTGCCGCCGCGACCGGATTCCAAAGGCTGGTGGCGTAGGTCCCAATAAAAACGGTTAAGGCCTGCACTGCGATAGTTCAACAAGTCGTCTACTGACATTTCGCGCACGATCGCACCGTGTCCATCGCGAATCGTGATGCGAATATCCTTGGGCACGTCCTTCAAGTAGTAGGAAACCGGCGCGCCGAATTCCGGATTTCGCCCCCAGAAGCGCCGGTCGCCAGGATAGTTGGCATGATCGTCCGACGGGCTGAATTGAAACGCATCGCGGACTCTGAACAAGAACGCCTCGCTCATGGCCGCTTCGGCAGCCTGTTGCAGGGGGGATATGTCGTCGAGAATCCAGATGCTACGGCCATGCGTAGCAAGCAGCATGTCGTTTTCGCGCGGATGGATCGTGATTTCATCGATCGGCACGGTCGGCAGGTTGCTCTTGAAATGGACCCAGTGCTGGCCCTTGTCGAACGTCAAAAACAACCCGAACTCCGTTCCGAGGTAAAGAACATTCCTGCTTCTCGGGTCTTCGGTGACACAGTTGATGGCTTGGCCCGCAGGAAGAGAGGCCGAGAGCGAAGTCCACGTACCGCCATAATCCGAGGTCATGTAAATGTAAGGCGAGTAGTCGTCCGCGCGGTGGTTGTTGAACGCCACGTAGGCGGTCGCTTCATCAAAGGCTGAAGCGACGATACCGGCGGCTGCCGCCCCCGCGGGCAAGCCGGGAAACATCCCTGTCATTTTAACCCACGTCTTGCCTCCATCCCTCGACACCTGGACTGTGCCGTCGTTCGCTCCAGCGTAATAGACTCCTGCTTTCTTCGGCGATTCGGCCAAGGCGACGATCGCGGGATAGGCGGAAACGCCATCGTTTCTCGAAAGCCTGATTTCCCTTCCGGCCACACCCATTATCGGCAAGGTGTCCCGGTCCACGCCGCTGGTGAGGTCCGGACTGATGACCTGCCATGACTGGCCGCGATCGGGCGAACGGAAGATCTTTTGCGCCGCAATCAAAACGGTATTGGGATCGTGGGGAGAAATAATCAGCGGCGTGTTCCAGTCCCAGCGGAGAGGCGGGTCGCCTCGTCCGGCTTGTGGGCGAATCGACTTCTTCTCGTTGGTGTCGCGGTCGACGCGAACGAGGCTGCCGTCCTGCGTCTCCACATACAGAGTCCGCGCGTCACGCGGATCGGCCATGGCCACAAACCCGTCCCCGATGGAGAGGGTGAACCATTCGCGATTGCCGATGCCGAAGCGGTTGCGCACCGCGCTCGGCCCGCCCCAGACGTCGTTGTCCTGAAGGCCGCCGTAAACTCGATAGGGCGTATCCATGTCGTAGCCGACGTGATAGAACTGGCCGATGGGCAGGTTGTCAAGATAGTCCCAGGTCGCTCCGCGGTCGTAGGAAGCTGCAATTCCGACATCCGAACCGATGATGAGGTGCGATGCGTCCCGTGGGTCGATCCACATTGCATGCACATCGAGATCGTCGCGGGGCCGTTCGCCTCCGGGCCGCGAGTATGACAGCCGGACCTCCTTGAATGTCTGGCCTTCATCATCGGAAACCATGAGCCGTACTCCAAGGACGTAAACGCGGCGCTCGTCGTTTGGATCGACGCGCACCTGGCTGAAATAGTTCGGACGAGGATTCGTGGTGCCCATCTTCGTCCAGTGCGCGCCGGCATCGACGGACCGATAGAGTCCGCTCTCGGATTCATGCTGGATGAGCGCGCAGACGATTTTCGAATCGCTCCTGAAAATGTCGATCCCGATGCGCCCCAGCGGGCCTGTGGGAAGACCACTGTTGAGCCGGGTCCATGTCGCTCCGGCATCGGCGGACTTGTAGAGTCCGCTGCCGGGCCCGCCGCCGTTAAACCCCCAGGCGGTTCGTTGCCGCTGATACATCGCCGCGTACAGCACCTTGTTGTTCGAGGGATCCATGGCGAGGTCGGTCGCGCCCGTCTGCTCATCGACGAAAAGCGATTGCTGCCAAGTCAGCCCCCCATCGGTGGTTTTATACACACCGCGTTCCTTGTTCGGGCCCCAAAGATGGCCCGTAGCCGCCACATATACGACCTCGTGATCCACCGGGTCAACGACGATGCGGCCGATATGCCGGGATTCCATCAGGCCCATGTTTTGCCAGGACCGGCCTCCATCCGTCGATTTGAACACGCCGCCGCCCCAGGAAGAACTCTGACGGTTGTTGTCCTCTCCTGTACCCACCCAAACAAGGTTGGGATTGTCCTGCGGGATGGCAACGGCGCCGATCGACGCGACGTCCTGATGGTCGAAGACCGATTCCCAGGTCGTGCCGTTGTTCATGGTCTTCCAAAGACCGCCTGTCGCGGCTCCAGCATAGTAGACCGCCGGGCGCGATTCGAAAACGGCAAAGTCGTCTACGCGGCCACCCATGGTCGCAGGACCAATGCTCCGGAAGGTCATATGTTCCAGCAGGCCTTCAATCGGAGTTAAAGATCCCTGGGCAGCAGAGCCTGCCGGTCCGGCGCCTGCCTCGAAAAGAACTGCAAGTGCCATCAACGGGAGAAGGTAGACGACACGCAGAAAACCACGCAGAAAACTCGGATCTTTCAATGGCATGGAATCAGGTCTCCGTCGAAGGAGCGGCCGCCAATGTTCGGCATCAATCGGGCAAATCAATGTCAGTGGCCGCCGAGAACGGGCATGCTTTGCTCTTGCACCTGTGCGACAAATGGTGGATTTCACGCCCGGATTATTACCGATCATGGAGATCCAGGGAAAGAAAAAACCGAACGCTTGTGCACAATCTGGTCCCGTGTGTTTCGGCCGCCCATCCCCGTGGGCCTGCATCACGATTTCTTTAAAAATCTTTTCATCCTCGAACAGATTCTGTGTGAGAGAGCCCGAAGGACAGCCGGCTTCGCAGGTCCCGTAGCCCTTAGGAGAGCATCGCGTTGACAGAGGCATTTTTTCATCCAGGCTGGCCTACGTGGTAAGGGAGTAGACCAAATCCCGGTGAGCGCAGAGAGGACCGCATGCTTTCCGCTTGGGGCACGCCGGCGTCGAGTCACTTTAAGGCATCAGATCTAAGTCCATACAGGGGTGAGGATTGCAAGATCCGATCAAAGGTGATATTTTGCCTTCAAACTTCTGGGGAGGCTGATTATGGACAATAATGCCGACATGGCCGTGCGTACGCGCATGATGACCGAGTTCGCAGATGAGAAGCGCCATTTAAAAACTGTCAAATCCGAAGTGCAGAGGCTTGGTGAACAGTTGATAGCAATTGGCAGGTCGTTCTGCGATCACCCCGGAGATGTAACCATTGATCCGGAGTCTCTCCCTTTTCTGAATGTGGAGAGGCTCCAGACTGTGATTGAGGATTGCCGGATGCGGCAAAAGAAAGTTTCTGGCCTGCGCGCAGAACTAATATCGATGGGAATTCTGGAAAATCCTGCTCATCCGAGCTTGCGTCGGGTTTAGGAGCCAGTCCAAGGACTAGGAGGGGGCGCGCACAGGGATTGGCAATCACCCAGCTGCTGCAGTATCAGGTCCGCGGCTCGATTCATTCCTCGCGCCGCAGCGGGGCTCAAGGATTCGCCGAATGTCCACGCATCCTGTGCCTGGATGCCGAAGATTCTGACCTCCTGCGGCATGGCTAAACCGAGCCGATCACCCAGCTTCAGAACGGTGGGCAGATCGATCTCGTGGACCGATCGCAGCTTAAGGGATGTCCGCAAATCATCCGGAGCTATCGGAACAACGGCCCCGGCCCTCAAGCTGTCGAACTGGATGCAATCCACCAGGATCACCCGGTCCCATCCCGCCATCAACTCCATGAGAGCAAAACCAGCCACCTCAGTCTCGACAATGTCCGGTTTGGCGCCGTCGCCGGACTCGGCGAGGCGGCGGGCGACTTCCCGCACTGTGTAGATGCCCACGCCATCGTCGCTGAGGATGGTGTTGCCGAGGCCGATGATGCGAGTTTTCATGCCAGTTTGATTCATGATTCAGGGGCGGCTTTCCTTGCGAATGACTTCCCCTGCCGCGTTCTTCACTACAACTACAAGAGGCATCTCACCCGGAAGCGAGTGAGTGGCACACGAGAAGCACGGGTCGTACAGCCGGAACGCCATTTCAACCATGTTCAACAGCCCCTGCCCTATCTCCTTGCCGGGCTGGATGAGCTTCTGGGCTGCCCTCTTGATCGACATGGAAATTGGTGCGTGGTTGTTCGTCGTGCCGACGATGAGGTTAGCTTCGGTCACCAGCCCCTTCTTGTCGGTCTTGTAGTGGTGGGTGAGAATCCCGCGCATCGCCTCCACAATCCCTACCCCCTCTTCCGGTATCTGCGTGGGCAGCGTGCGGAAGTTGGGTGAAGTGATTTCGGGATCCTGGGCCAGCTCGAGCAGCCTCTCCGCGGCATACAACAGCTCAACCAGGCGCGCCCAATGCGTGGCCATGAGCTTCTTGACCGGCTTGCCGCCTAGAGTCTTGTACATCTTCTCGTACTCCGTCTGCGCCAACGGCGTGGCCATCCCGTCCGCGGCATTCAGCCGGGAGAGCGGTGTAGCCTGGTACAGGCCGGAGTCAGGGCCATCCACGAACCCCTTCCAGCCAATCTTCTTAAGGTACGGGAACTTCAGATAGGTGAATTTCTCCACGTGCTCCGCTATGTAGTCCAGATACTGGTGGTCCTTATACCGGAAGACTTCTTTGCCTTTCTGGTCAACGACGCGGTGATCGCCATGGTAGAAGTTCACGAGGTTTTTCTCATCCACTGTGCCGATCCAGTACGTGTCCAATTCGTAAATGTCGGACAGGATGATATCGAGGTAGGTCTTGTTGCTCAGAACCACGTCCTCGAAAAGCTTCAGGGAGAACTTTGCGAACTCAACGCATGACTTGGCCTTCTCGATGATCTCGGTGCGCTGCTCCTCGGTGATCCCTTTTGACACCCCGCCGGGCAGAGTCCACACCGGGTGAGTGGACCTGCCGCCGACCATAATCTGAATGTCCTGGCCAATGGCACGGTGTTTAAGAACTTCAGCCGCAACCGGGATGCCCACTTTTTCCACAATTCCGAGGATGTTGCGCTTTGCCGGATCGGCGTCCGGCCCAACGACGAAATCAGGGGCGGCCAGGGCATAAAAATGCGCGATATGGCTATGAAAATAGTGCGCGCTGTAGTAAAGCTCCCGCAGCTTCTTGGCCGCCGGAGGAGGATCGACCTTATAGACCGCGTCTACTGCCTTGCCTGCGGCCAGGTGGTGAGAAGCCGGACAAACGCCGCAAATGCGCGACACGACACGGGGGACTTCCTCGATTGGCATTCCCTCGATGAATTTCTCGAACCCGCGCAGCTCGGGCACCTGGAAGTAGCAGTTCGCGACACTCCCGTCGTCGTTAAGGAAGATCTCGATCTTGCCGTGCCCTTCCAGCCGGGTAATGGGGTCAATAGATATGCGTTTCATAATGTCTTCCTTCTCAAGAGGGATGCGGGGATTCCGAAGCGGTTGAAACTTCTCAGACTATCGGGAACCTCTGCCAGAATCCGTTCTATTTCGGCTTCATCTTTGGACTCGATGACCGATGCTATGGCTGAGACCGCTTTTGCGCCCTGGTCGAGGACTCCAGGCGGCGGCCCATAGCAGCCACGGCACGCTACCCCGGAGAGCTGGCATCGTGTGTCGCAGCCCCCCCTGGTTACGGGACCGAGGCAGAGGAAACCCTGTTCCAGGTAGCAGGTCTCCTGCTCGGGCTGCGCCGTGGCGATGCGCTTGAAGCTCGAGATTTTTTTCTCGTTCTTTTTGCGCGGGCATTCGTCGCACTGCGTCTTCTCCGAGGCTCCGACCACTGAACCCTTTGGCGGGAGTTGTCCGCCTACGATCACCTGGACAACCGCCCAGATCTGCTTCGGTGTTGGCGGGCAGCCAGGCAGATAATAATCGACATCGATCACCTGGTCCAGGCATTTGACGGTGTCGTAGAACTCAGGGATCGTGATTTCCCCTTCCGGCATTTGGGTCTTGGTCTGTGGTTCCACGCCGTCGGGATTCACGGTGGACTGAGAGTCGTGATAGGCCCGCTTAAAGATTGACTTTCGATCGAAAAGGTTCGCGAGCCCGGGGATGCCCCCGAGATGTGCGCATGTGCCGAAGGCAACCATGACCTTGGATTTCGCCCGTAATAGATGGGCCAGGTGCTCGTTTTCCGAATTCCGGATCGCCCCGTGAAAGAGGGTCACATCGATGTGCCCGTCCGGCATGGCTTCCACGTCCGCGTATTTAAAATCTGTCGCAATGGGCCAGAAAACAATGTCCGCCGCGGCGGCAATGTCCAGAATTTTCTCGTGCGTGTCGAGGATGGCCACATCGCATCCCCCGCAGGCGGCTGCCCAGTACGATGCCAGCCTTAATTTCGCCATCCGTCCCTCCGATTTCAATCAAAGTTCAAAGATATCAAGCACTTCCGTTCGGTATGTCATGACGCTTAAGCAGGAATCTTTTTCTTCCGTGCCGTCCTGAAATGTGCCGGTCCCAGTTTCCTCACATCCTCGGTGATCTGGTTTACCACTTCCGCCCACCGATCGCCCTCCGATGCCGAGACCCATTCAAGCCGGAATCTTCCTGGTTCGACGCCATAGTCCGCCAGCATTTTCTTAAAAAGCGCCATTCTCCGCATGGTCTTGTAGTTCCCCTCGATGTAGTGGCAGTCCCCGGGGTGGCAGCCGGCTACGAGGACTCCGTCGGCGCCGTCGGCGAACGCCTTCAGGATGAAGGTAGGGTCAACCCTGCCGGAACACATTACCCGCATTACGCGTACGTTGGGTGAGTACTTGATGCGCGCAGTTCCGGCAAGATCGGCGCCGGTATAGGAACACCAGTTGCAGAGGATTCCCACAATCTTAGGCTCGAACGTCATACAGCGCTCCTTCCATCTCGGCAAACAACTGCTCATCGGTGAAGTGCCTTGCTATGATGGCAGCACTCGGGCATGCCGCTGCGCATGTACCACATCCTTTGCAGAGGACGTCGTTGATGACCGAGATTTTCTTCTCCTCGTCAAAGCTGATGGCCGACAGCGAGCAAAGCGTATTGCAAATCCTGCAGCCGGCGCATTTCTCTGCATCCACGACGCTGGTTGCAGATTCGACCTCGATTTCGCCCTTGGACATCAGAGACTGGACCAGTGAAGCTGCCGCCGAAGCCTGGGCCACCGTATCCGGGATGTCCTTAGGCCCCTGGCAAGCGCCTGCGATATAGATTCCATCGGTTGCGGTCGACACCGGGGCCAGTTTCGGGTGCCTTTCCATGAAGAATCCGTCGCCGCAGCTGATGTGGAAAGTGCGCGCCATTCGAGCGGCATCCTCCGCCGGACTCAGGCCCGTCGCCAGGACGACCATGTCCAGGGGGATCCGCCGCACCTCTCCGATGAGCGTGTCTTCAACCCTTACCACGAGCTTGCCCACCTCTCTGTCATTTAATGGAAAATCGGTGACCGAGGCGGCTCGTCCACGGATGAACCGCACGCCCTCCTCGAGGAGTCGATGGTAAAACTCCTCATAGCCTTTCCCGAAGCAGCGCATGTCAATGTAGAAGTTGTAGACCTCCGCGCCAGTCTTCTCCTTAATCAGGTGCGCAAACTTCAAGGCATACATGCAGCAAACGCGGGAGCAATACTTGTTATGGCGCACGTCACGGCTGCCGACGCAATGGATGATGCCCACTTGCTTGGGCTCTTGATTGTTCGCGAGCAGGATTTTTCCCCCGGTCGGTCCGGACGCGCTGTTCATCTTCTCAAACTCAAGGCCGGTGAGGACATTCTTAAACTTTCCGTAACCGTATTCCGGAATAGCCTTGGGATCGGAGGCCTTGAAGCCGGTGGCCAGAATCACGGCGCCGACATCAATCTCCTCGATCTGATCTTTCTGATTATGGTCGATCGCCTTGACCTCGCAGACTTTCTCGCACACCTTGCACTCGCCGGTCTTGAAGTGGATGCACGAATCGCGGTCGATGACGGGCTTATGAGGGACCGCCTGCATGAACGGGATGCCGACGGGCGTCAACGGACCGAGAGGGAGTGCCTGGCGTACCAGTTCGGAGTCGTTCTCGATGCGAATCGCTCCGGTTGGGCAGACGTACGCGCACGCCCCGCAGGCGATGCATTTGGGAGAGGTCTCACCATAGGCCGTCGAGACCTCGCGCGTCGTGCCCCTGCCGAAAAAACCAAGCACGTTGGCTCCAACCACGTCCGAGCATACCCGCACACAGAGCCCGCACAGGATGCAGTCATCGTCCCCACGGCCGAATCTCGGCTCGACGATGCCATATTCCTTGGCGAGCTGCTCCAGAACGGGGACATGGCCACAACGCGACATGAGCCACTCGATGATCAGCTTTCGATCGCGCCGCACGCGGTCGGAGTTGGTCAGCACCTCGATGCCGTTCGTTGCGGGGTAATTGCATGCCGTCACCATGCGGACCCGTTTGCCCGACCGCACTTCCACGGTGCAGATGCGGCAGACACCGTAGGGCTCCAGGATTGGGTGATGACACAGCGTGGGAATCTTAATTCCCAGCTTCTCGGCAATGGCCAACACTGGCGTCCTGTCATCGGCTGTTGTTTCGACTCCGTCGATCTTGAGCTTGATGGTTTTCATGCTGCATGACTCCTAGGAACCTTGAGGATTGCCTCACGCTTGCACATCTCGACACAGGCGCCGCACTTGATGCACAGCGTCTTGTCGAGCAGATGGAGTTTCTTGACATCACCCATAATCGCCTTTGTCGAGCAGCCGGCGACACAGGCGTGACAACCATCGCATTTATCCGGGTCAATCACGTATTCGATCAGATCTCTGCAGGCACCCGCAGGGCATATGTGATCTTTGATGTGGGCGTTGAACTCTTCTTTGAAGTATTGGAGTGTCGATAGAACCGGGTTCGGCGCCGAAGTGCCGAGGGCACAGAGGCAGCAATCCTGCATCACCGCTCCGATTTCGTAGAGAAGGTCGATGTCCTCCGGGCTGCCCTTGCCCATGGTAATGCGGTTCAGGGCATCCAAAGAGGTTCTGAGCCCTTCACGGCATGGAACACATTTGCCACACGATTCCTCGGTAAGGAAGGAGATGAAGTATCGGGCCACCTCAACCATGCAGGTCTGGTCGTCCATTACGATCATCCCGCCCGATCCCATCATCGATCCAGCCCCGGTCAGGCTGTCGAAATCGACGGGCATGTCGAGAAGTTCCTCTGGCAGGCAGCCGCCCGACGGCCCCCCCGTCTGGACTGCCTTAAACTTACGTCCCCCGGGGATGCCTCCGCCGATGTCAAAAACAATCTCCCGCAGGGTGATTCCCATCGGGACTTCAATCAAGCCCGTGTTGTTGACCTTGCCCACCATCGAGAAAACCTTGGTTCCGCTGCTGCCGTTCCACGGGTTCTCGCTTACCTCGCCAGTGCCCATGCCAGCAAACCACTGCGCACCTCGGTTAATAATGAGGGGCACGTTCGCCCAGGTTTCCACATTATTCAAATTAGTGGGGCGGTTCTGGTAACCATACTCGACGGTATGGATGTACTTAGCCCGGGGCTCGCCGACCCTTCCCTCCAGCGAAGCCATCAAAGCGGTAGATTCGCCACAGACAAAGGCGCCGGCGCCCTGGACAATCTCGATGTCGAAATCCATACCGGTGCCCAGGATGTCCTTGCCCAGGAATCCGTAGTCCTGTGCCTGCTCGATCGCCTTTAGCAGGCGCTCGCGGGCGAGCGGATACTCGTTCCTTATGTAGATAAAGCCTTGCTGGCAGCCGATAGCACGGGCACCTATGATCATACCCTCGAGCACTGCGTGCGGGTCGCTCTCGATGATGCTTCGATCCATGAAGGCGCCGGGATCTCCTTCATCGGCATTGCAGACGACGACCGGTTCAACCCCACGCGCCTTGGCGGCATGTCGGCAGGTTTCCCACTTGATGCCGGCAGGGAACCCGCCGCCGCCACGGCCTCTCAACCCCGAGCGCTTGATCTCGCCTATGATCTGTTCCGGCGCCATCTCAGTCACAGCCTTAGCCAATGCCGAGTATCCGTCAACGGCGATGTAGTCATTGATGCGTTCGGGATCGATAATGCCGCGATTTCGGAGCACGACCAGCTTCTGCTTGGCGAAGAATGGAATGTCCTTCAGCGCGGGGATGTGGCTCTTCTCTGCCGGCGGCGAATACATCAGGTTCTGGACCGGCCGCCCCTTCAGCAGGTGCTCCTGGACCAAGTGTGCGGCCGACTTCTGATTGACGCCGCAGTAGAAGATGCCCTCCGGCTGGACGATCACGATGGGACCCTGAGCGCAAAACCCCTGGCAACCCGTGCGGATCACCTGGACCTCGCCTGCCAGGCCTTGTTTCTGCACCTCGGCTTCCAATGCTTTAGCCGTGGCGAACGACTCTCCGGAAACGCATCCTGTTCCTGCGCAAACTAGAACATGTGTGCGAAATGCCATTGTCTTTATGCCTCCCAGCCGGCCCCTTAGCCGGTTGTTTCACAACCGCTCGCAAGAGCGAAGTCGGTAACGATCTTGCCCCCGAGCACGTGTTCTTTGAGCACCCTCACGATCCTGTCGGGCTTCAAATCGACATACTTGACCGGGGGCTGGCCCGCCAATTCCACGGTAGCCATCGGCTCGCGGCTGCAGAGCCCCGCGCAGCCTGATGTAGTCACGATGACGTCATCGATCTTCAAGTTTTCAATTTCCTTCAATAGCGCTCCCATGACATCGCGCGCTCCGGCTGAGATGCCGCAGGTGCCCATGTGCACGGTAACCTTGGCACGAGCTATGCCGGACCGCAGCGTCAGGGTTTGTTTAGCGTCTTCGCGTATCCGTTTTAGATCCTCAATGGACAGTCTCGGCATGTGCTGCCTCCTTTGCCCGATAACGTTTTACGATTCTGGGAATGGCGGATTGCTTCAGCTTCCCATGCACGTCATGCCCTACGGTAATGACGGGAGCCAATCCGCAACACCCGACGCAGTTTACCGTGTCGAGCGTAAACTGCATGTCAGGCGTAGTCTCGCCTCTCTTTACCCTTAGTTCGCGCTCGAGCGCTTCGACGAGCTGGGGTCCGCCCTGGATGTTGCAGGCCGTACCCATGCAAACATGGACCTGGTGGCGGCCCACTGGCTTCAGGCTGAAGGCCCTGAAGAAAGTGGCGATAGAGAGAATCGAAGTCAGGGGAGTGCTGATCTGGATGGACAATTCCTCCAGAACTTCTCTAGGAAGGTAACGATACTCTTCCTGGCAATCGAGCAGGATGGCGATCATATGCCCCTTTTTGCCACCGTGCCGTTCTACGATATCGTGGACCCTAGTGACGTCAACCATGTTTGGCCTCCAAAACCTCTAATGCCTTGTTGGCGATCCCGTCCCGCGTAAGCCGGCTTCGCCCTGACGTATCGCCTTACGCAGCGTGGCCAGTCGGTCCGGTGAAGCCGGGTCGGTGCCGGAGGAGCGAAGGAGAAACGCATCCATCTCAAACGCCTCGCTCCCCACGCAATGCTTAAAGCGAATATCCAGATCCGGGTGACCGGCCAGCAACACCATCAGGGTCGTTTCTATGTCCCCAACTGGCGCCCTGTCGATGTGATGGTACTGAAAGACAGCCTTTACGCGGCTCCCCATCCCTGGTTTTGAGTCAATTTCCACTCTGCCTCCAGCCGCGCGTGCCGCCTCGCTGAGCAACGCGAGGCCCATTCCCACCCTGCGGGTCGTTCGGGTGGTATAGAAAGGATCCGTTGCCTTGGCAAGTATCTCCGGTCCCATCCCGTGCCCATTGTCCCGTACTTCAAAAATGAGCTGGTCCGCCGCCGGATACTCCAGCAAATCAATTTCAATCGCGGTGGCGCCGGCTTCGATGCTGTTCTGTGCGATATCGAGGATGTGCAACGCGAGGTCTTCCATGGGCCTTCCTCCGCCGAGAATCGCCCTGCCGTCTTCACCCGCGAACGCGCGCCGCAGCTCGGCCAGCGTCGGCTCCGCCAGGAGCATAAAGGTCACGGCCCTGCCCACATCCTTGGGCTCGTGCGCATCAGAAGAGCACAGGAGCGGAAACTCGTCCCTTGGGGCGAATGCGCCACGTGCTTCCGAAAGAGAAGTCCGGCACGAGATTTCAAGAGCATCCAGCTCCAGTCCTGAAGGGATCATGCCGAGCTGGCCGATGATCCCGAATCTCTCACGGTCGACATGAGAGGCAATCGCCAATCCCCGGGCATTGTGGATGGCGTCAACGACCCTGTCGACGTCGAGAGTAGTCGCGCCGGCTAGGAGATGTTCGTTGAAGCCGAGCACCTCCGCGTGCTCGTTTGCTATGACCTGAAGCCCGAAGGCGCGTTCGTCGTTACGCCCCGGCAGCGACCGATAAACTCGCGACTGCAGCTCGAGCGCCGCCTCGACAGTCGGGAGCAGGGCTAGAATATGGGTCTCCTCTTCACTTGTGATCTCCATGCCCGGGATTACCACCATGCCTGCAGTAAGCCCTGCCCTCTTGACGGCCGCCACATTCTCCGCCGAGTTGTGATCGCACACGGCAAGAGCGTCCAATCCGGCTTCGATGGCCGCGTCGACCAATCCCGACGGGTGCATGTCGAGCACGGCACAAGGCGAGAGGCAAGTGTGCAGATGGGGATCGATCACAAACACTTTCAGGCCGACCTCCTTCCCTTGACACCCTGACTGTAGAGAATCCCGACTACATCAAAAGCCGGCAATTCAGTGCTGATTATGGGTATGTGTTCCTCTTCAGCCCTGGCGATAGCAGCCTCTTCCGGCACTCGACCGTTCACGAGCACGATGCCCGCCAAGCCCTTGAGCTGAGCGACTGCCACGATGTTGACGTGCTTCTGCATCGTCACCCACAAATCCCCGGCGTGACTGTTCCCCATCGCGTCCGAAAGAAGATCCGATGCATATCCTCCGCGCACTTCCCTCGTGGCCGCGTAGGAGGTGCCGGTAACCACCGTTCCTCGGATTTTCTCGGCAGCTTCCGCAATCGTCACGGTTTCCCTCCCCGCAGGGGTCCCTGAAGCTGGACCATGCGAGCAAGGTCCTCCACCCGTTTCGAAAGCTCGGACTGCCATAAGAAAGTACAGGATTCCCGCCCTACTTCTCCCAGAATCACATCCTCGGCAAACGCACGGCACGAAGGTGCGCCGCAGGCACCGCAGTCGATCCCTGGCAGTTCAGAAATCAGCTGATCACGATCCCTCATCTTGGCGATGGCCCCGGAGATGTTTTCGTCCATCGGCCTGAGCGGCCGGCTGGCGAAAGGCTCGTTCATCAGGAAGCTTCCCTTCCGGTAGCTACGTTCCACTTCCTTCCGTTCCACGACCGAGCCAGCCGGAAGTTTCTGCCGCAGCTTGACTATCTTCGCGCGCGCCACGTAGGGATTTTCCACGGTCAGGCAACCACCGATGCACCCCTCAGGGCAGGCATGACATTCGATGAACGAGTACCTCCGGAGCTTTCCCTTAGTGATATCGTCCAAGATCCGGATCACGTTGGGTAAGCCAGCCACCGACAGGGTGTTCTCCACGGGCACGGATCTTGGCAGCGCACCTAGAAATGCCCAGCTAAGGCCGGATGCCGTCTCCCCTGCATCCATTCTCGCGACCGCCTCTTTGACTCGGGACACAGCTGGAGCCAGGGTCTGATACAGGTCGGCGATGGAAACCGCCCCGTCCAAATAAGAATTCGTCATGCCAGGATGTTCAAGGATCGCCACGATTTTGGCTGGACAGGGAGTGATGTAGATAGCACCGATCCGGTTGGCAGGCAACCGCGTCTCCGCGGATATGCGCGCTTTGGCGTCTTTAGCTGAGATTTCACGCGGGGTCAGGACCGGCAGCAACTGCCCGACGAATTCAGGATACTTCACTTGCACCAGTCGCACAACGGTGGGGCAGTACGACGAAATCAATGGCAGTTGGCCGCGATACTCGCTCAGGAAGATCTCGGTAGCGACACTTACGGAGTCACAGGCAGGAGACAAGGGCTCCACACTGTTGAAGCCGCAGCGCTGCAAGGCCGCCACAATGATTCCCGGGGGCAGGTCCTCATCGAACTGGGCATATAGGGCGGCCGAAGGTATCGCAATCACATAGTCGAACTTGGAGAGGTCAGCCATGTGGTCTGTCAAAGGCACGATGGCGCCCTTCTCGCAGACCTTGATGCACTCGCCACAGTCGATGCAACGGTCGTCGAGCTTCATGGCCCGTCCGTCGCGAACTCGCACCGCCGCCGTGGGACAAGAGCGCATGCAAGACATGCAACCGCCGCATTTGTCAGGCATGAAGCGTATAGAGTGATGATACTGAGCTGGCACGCCGTTACCTCATGCGCTCTGGTTTACGCTGATAAAAAGCCGCGTCCCTTTGGAAACCTCCGAGACAATCTCGAACTTATCTGCATGCTTCATAATGTTCGGCAGTCCCATCCCGGCCCCAAAACCCATTTCCTGCATTTCCGGCGTCGCGGTGGAATAGCCTTCCTTCATCGCCAGATCGATGTCCTCGATGCCCGGGCCCTCATCCTCGACTTCGATTGTGACCATGCGCGGATTAACCCGGAGCGATATCTTGCCGCGCAGCGCATACATGACAACGTTCATTTCGGCCTCGTAGGAGGCAATGGCCACGCGGCGCACAACTTCTGGATTGGTGCCGAGCCGCTTCAATACATCCATAATCGCCGTCGATATTCTGCCGGCATTGATAAAATCCCGGCCTGCAACAAGGTAAACACTCTCAAGTTCCTCGGGCGAGTCCATTCCTACCTGCCGGCAAGAGCCATATAAATCAGCCCCGCTGTTTCGAACATCGTCAGGGGTGCGCCGAGAATCGGGATCTTCCTCTCTCTTGCCAATGCCAAAACCGATTTGTCCGGTCTTTTTCCTCTCACAAGCACTACACCGCAAAGGCCCGCCACTGCAGCGGTCCTTATCATTTGGGCGCTTGCTAAACCCGTAAGAAGAAGCATGCCAGGCTTGCCCAAGTTCAGGACATCGCTCATTAAGTCGGCCGCGCCTACCTCGCCCACTTTCACGGACAGGTCCTCGCCGTAGAACACCTCCGCTCCCAGCAGGTCGCGGATCTCGGCCAGGCTCAGCGTCTCTTGCTTCACTGGTGTTGGCATGGCACAGTCATCCTTGGGATTCGAGGCCTATTCCTTCGCTGGGAGTACGCCCGACACAGAGCCGTCCCCATCGGCTGTCCCAATCACCAGCTTGCCCTTGCGTATGACGCGCCTGGCGGGGATTTTCCTTGCGGGGCACGACTCCCAGCAGAGCCCGCATCCGGTGCACTTGGCATGATCTACATATGTAGCCTTGCGCCGCACCTTGACTCGGAAATTGCCCACGAAACCGCTTACCTCTTCTATTTCACTGGAGGACATCAGTTTGATGTTTTTATGCTGCCCAACCTGCACCATCTTGGGAGTAAGGATGCAGGCGGCACAATCGAGCGTGGGGAACGTCTTGTCGAACTGCGCCATATGCCCGCCGATGGAGGGTTCCTTCTCGACGAGATACACGGTCCGCCCCGACTCGGCTACATCCAGCGCAGCCTGAATGCCAGCGATCCCCCCTCCCACCACGAGCGCCGCATTATTGACGGGGACGGTCTTGCGGGGTAGTGCGACAAGGAGCGTCGCCTTTGCGACCGATGCTGCTATCAGCGCCTTGGCCTTCTCGGTCGCCGCGTTTGGATCCACCGTGACCCATGAGCATTGCTCCCGAATATTCGCCATCTGAAAAAGGTAGCGATTCAGATCAGCTCTCTCGCATGCGCCCCGAAAAGTCGGCTCGTGCATGAGCGGCGAACAAGAGGCGACAACAATGCGGTCAAGCCCCATATTCTTGATATCGTCCTGGATCAGGAGCTGGCCAGGATCAGAGCACATAAACTTGTATTCTCGTGCCACAACCACGTCCGGAATCGTTTTGGCAAACGCCGTTACTTCCGTCACGTTAACTTTGCCCGAGATATTGGTACCGCAGTCGCATACATACACGCCGATCCTGACGCTCATACGGCCTCCTGAGTAAATCGAGCCAAGACATTGGCTGCCGGTACAATACAGCGTTGGAGCCCCAGTGGTTCAGATTTCAATGCGAAGGCAAGGCCCATCAGTTGTGTGAAGTACAGGATAGGGATGCGAAAATCCGTCTTGTAGGTCTTGTTGATCCGGCCCTGGTAAGCATCGAGGTTGATCTGGCACAGAGGACACGTGACCGCAATGCAGTCGGCATTATCCTGACGGGCGCAAAGCAGCAGATTGCGGCACAACCGCAGCGCCACGTCTTCACTCGTCCCCATCAATGACCCGCCGCAGCATATCGTCTTCATTGGGAAGTACGTAGGCGTGGCGCCGAGCGTCTGCAGAAGCCGGTCCAGCATGGTCGGATTGTCCTTGTCATCCTCGATACCGTATGGCCGGGCGATCTGACAGCCATAATAAGGCGCAACACGCAGTCCTTTGAGCGGGCGCTTTACCAAAGCCCGGACACGATCCAATCCCACGTCCTCGATGACAGCGTTCAGGAAGTGCTTGATTACGGCCCCGCCGTCATAGTGCATACCAGCTTGGCCTAGAGCTTCATCCACTTTGTCCCTGAGGTCCTGAGATTCTGCCATGTAAGCGTCGGTCTTGCGTAAATTGGTAAAGCAGGCGCTGCACGCGGTAACAATGGGATCCCCGCTACGATGGGCTTGAGCGAGGTTGCGGGCGCTGAGACAGAAAGATAATATCTCATTCACGTTCATATACGCCGTTGCGCCACAACAGTTCCAGTCATCGATCTCGACTAATTCCATTCCGAGGAGCTTGGCAACCGTGTCCACCGACTCCCCATACGGCCGAGCGGTTGCATCCAAGGAACATCCAGGATAATAGGCGTATCGCATTCACTCACCTCCCAGTTCTTGGGCTTTGGCGACAATCTTACGGAGGCCAACAATGTCGCGCACCTTGGAGCCTCCCAGAGGAAGGCGGCCGTGCATACGGAGACTTATTGCAATCGGCGCCGCCGTGATTGCACCCAGCGGGTCAGTCGAAAGCATGTACTTTGTCATCAGGGTGGTCTCACGATTGCGCCCGTACTTGTTGACGATGTCGACGAAGTATTGCGATAGAGCGCGAGCATGTTTGCTCCGCCGGCGATTCTCCCTGATGGCCATGCGCTTGAGCATGTACATGATGTCGGTAATTTTGATCTCTTGAGGACAGCGCTGTACACATTGATAGCATGAGGCGCAGGTCCAAATTGTGAGACTCTCTAGAATGCGATCCCTCATCCCAGCCCGGATCATGGCAAAGATCTGGCGCGGCGTTTCCTCCATCGCCCAGGATACCGGACATGATCCGCTGCATGTCCCGCATTGGATGCAATCCTTGATCTTCTCGCCCCCATGGATGCGATAGACCTCATCAAGGAATCCCGGGTCCATACTCTGTTCGTAAAGAACAGTCTGCTGCCCACTATCCATGAAAGCCCTCCTGCTCCATAAGCCTTCCTCCCCAAAAAGCACGACTTCCCCAGCAATTCAAACGTCAGCTGTCGACAGGAAGATTTATCGACGGAAATCAATCGATCTACGCTGATGAGTCGCGACTCTCACGGCGTTGTGCACCAATCCTCCTAATGAACATCAAAAAGGATGATTAGAAAACACCGGCCGGTTCGTTTTGTAAGCGAACACCAACAACGTCCAAAGGGCGCATGTGATCAATCTGCCTCTGTGCCCCATTCAGCCCTTATGGAAACGGACCTGCGATCTGGGAGTACGCCGCCGTTCCCACTGACTAGGGGTATGAGTAATGCACATACCCCGCCAAATGAGTCTCTTTTCACGGTGGAATTTTCGGTCGTGATGAATAGAAACAAGTCATTTAGAATGAAAAACTTAAAAAGACACCCCAACCAGAGACAAAATGGCCACCATGCGCGGACAGGCTAAGGAATCCTCTATCATGGTTAAATAACCCATTTTTTGGGCTAAATGGCCCATAGGTGTTTTCGCCGGTCGAATCGCTCTCACAGAGGATGTCCGCCTCTTGGGTCATATAACCCTCTTATCCTTTCTCCTGATAGCCTCTCGCAACTGGCGCAGTCTCGCGAGTGAATCGAGAACAGGTTGTTCCACCATGTCTTATGCCCTACTGTGCGCTTGTCATATCGCAACCTTAAGACATGAAACCGATTGAAATTCATCTATCTACGGCACTATTGTTGTCCCTGGAAAAAATAAACAGAGAAAGCGGTTGGCGTCATGCAGGTAAATTGGCGCGGGATTCGATAGCTCCGCAGCACCTAGAGCTACTATCGAATCATGAGGAGGGAATGGGAATATGAGCAGATCAACCATTCGGGGCAGACTCATAAGAAGTTTCTCCATAGCAATTCTTATCCCCTCACTGATTACAACTGCGGTTGGAATAAGAGTCATCCAGCAGCAGATCTACGCGCAAGCACAGGCGCAGGTAAACTCGGACCTTGAGGCTGCCTTGGAGATTTGGCGAAACAACCTCGAGCGACTCGAAAACGCAATGAGAATCCATGCTACGCGGATGGTCATCTACGGCGCTCTAGCCCGGAATGATCCCAGTGGGCTAGGACCCGAAATGGACCGCGTGCGTGCAGCAGAAAGGCTCGACGTCCTGACTCTTATGGATTCCTCCGGGAAGGTTTTCTATCGTACCCTCAACCCTGTGCTTGTGGGTGATACCGAGGCAAACGACGAGTTGGTGAGCCTTGTCTACAAAAAAAGAGCCCCCATCTCGGGTACTGTAATCGTATCGGAGGCAGAGCTTGCCCGCGAGTCTCAAGTTTTGAGGCGGCAGGCGAACATGGAGATCACATTTACGCCCAGAGCCGGCCCCCCCGGAAAGGCCCGGGAGACCTCAGGAATGATGTTTAAGGCGGCGGCGCCGGTAACCACGGCTGACGGCCGTTTTGTTGGCGTGCTATATGGGGGCGTGCTCATCAATCGCAACTATGAGATCGTGGATAAGATACGGAACGTCGTATTTCGCCAGGAATCGTACAAGGGCAGGGAGGTGGGTACAGTCACTGTTTTCCAAGATGATGTTCGAATCTCGACAAACGTAAGGAACAACGATGGCACCCGAGCGATCACTACGCGAGCCTCAGCCGAAGTGGCAGAAGAAGTCCTCCATCGCAATCAGACCTGGAAGGGCCGCGCGTTCGTTGTCAACGATTGGTACATCGCAGCCTATACACCCATCCGGGACATAAACATGCAAACCATCGGCATGCTCTACGTGGGCGCCCTCGAGCAGCCTTATCGCGACAGTCAATGGCAGACGTTATTCACGTTTCTGGGTATCACTCTCATGGGCATGATCCTGGTAAGCATCGTGGCGATCAGGGTGGCCCAGCGGATTTCCCAACCTGTCCAATCGATGGCGGCAGCAGCCCGGAAAATCGCCGAGGGAGACTACTCACAAAAGGTCGAGGTCCTGTCCAGTGACGAGACCGGTTATCTGGCGGAATGCTTCAACCGGATGACCATGGAGCTTGCCCGTGCGACACAAGAGTTGAGGCAGTGGGCGGAAAGTCTGGAAACCAAGGTGGAAGAACGTACGGCCCAGGTAAAGGCCATGCAGAACCAATTGATCCAGACCGAAAAGCTCGCCGCCATCGGAAAGCTCGCCGCCGGGGTCGCCCATGAAATCAACAACCCGCTCACCGGCATTCTCACCAATAGCAGTCTCATGCTCCAGGATTTGGCTCCCGATGATCTGAGGCGTGATGACTTGAAGACCATAGTCGACGAGACCTTGCGTTGCCGCAAAATCGTGAAGGGGCTGCTTGATTTTGCCAGACAGACCAAGCCCTTGAAGCAGGCGGTCAACCTAAACCAGATCGTTGAGGACGCGCTTAATCTGGTGAGGAACCAGGTATCTTTTAGCAATATCGCGCTTCATACGAACCTGCAGGCGGACCTTCCCGCAATCATGGCGGACAAGGACCAGATGCGTCAAGTGGTCTTGAATATCGTTATTAACGCAGCGGAAGCTCTGGCGAACGGGGGGGAGATCCGGGTAATCTCATGCCTGCATCAGACAGACAACATGGTCTGTTTAAGCGTAGCTGACAATGGGCCGGGCATTCCGGATGCAATCAGGAGCAGGCTCTTCGAACCTTTCTTTACAACTAAGACGAGTGGCACGGGCCTCGGGCTGGCCATTGCTTATGGGATTATAGAGCGGCACAGGGGAACTATTACTGTGGCTAGTGCTGCCGGGAAAGGCACGACGATCAACATTTGTCTTCCGACAAACATCAAGGAGGGAGATGAACAGTCAGGATAGCCCCAGAGTCCTGGTCGCGGACGATGAACTGTCGATCTGTAGATCCTGCGAGAAGATCCTCCGCCGACATGGCTGCGAGGTAAAGACCGTTCTGTCTGGAAGGGAGGCTCTCGCCTTGCTGGAACTCGAGCCCTTCGACCTTGTTTTCACCGACCTGAAGATGGCCGAAGTCGGAGGCATGGAGTTGCTGCAAACCCTTCAAACCCGGTTTCCCGACATCGTGCCTGTGGTCATTACAGGATATGCGTCCGTGGCTTCCGTGGTTGAAACCATGAAGCTCGGCGCCTTCGACTATCTCCCCAAGCCTTTTACGCCCGAGGAAATGGTCGTGGTGGTCACCCACGCTTGGGAGAAGAGGAAGCGTATCCTTGAAAGCCGCGCAGCCGCCGCCGGCGAGCCTGTCGAGACTTTCTCAGGCCTCGTGGGCCGCAGTCTAAAAATGCAACAGGTCTACAACCTGATCCGGAAAGTCGCGCCTACATCGAGCACGGTTCTGATCATCGGTGAAAGTGGTACAGGCAAGGAACTCGTGGCCCGGGCAATCCACGATCTAAGCCCAAGGCAAAACCGTCGCTTCTTTGCCGTCGACTGTGGCACACTTTCCGCCAACCTTATGGAAAGTGAGCTGTTTGGCCACGTAAAGGGGGCCTTTACCGGTGCGGCCACCACTAAACGTGGCATTTTCGAAGTGGCAGACCATGGGACCGTTTTCTTGGACGAGATTTGTAACGTGGATTTGGAGGTTCAAGGAAAGCTGCTGCGCTTTATCCAAGAGCGCGACTTCTTGCCTGTGGGCGGCACGGAGCACAAGCGCGTGGATGTGCGGCTCGTCTTCGCTACCAACCGAGACTTGACTCAGATGGTCTCCGAAGGTTCGTTCAGGGAAGACCTCTACTATCGACTCCACGTGTTCCCGATCTACCTTCCCCCGCTACGGGACCGGCTGGAGGATATCCCTCTGCTCGTGGGCCACCTCCTGCATAGAATCAGGACTCGCAGTGGCAAGAGCGTCTTCTCAATCTCGGACCCGGCACTCGAGCTCTTGAAAGAGCATGACTGGCCTGGTAATGTGCGCGAGCTTGAGAGCGCACTCGAGTGGGCCGTAATCTCCTGCGATGGGGATGCGCTAGAACCTCGGCACTTCCCTACGCTTAGGCATACCCAATCCCCAGTCGCCGATCAGGCTACGCCCCGCAGTAACGCAGAGTTTCTGACACTGAAGAAGAAGATCAGGGAACAGGCAATCTCAGATCTCGAACGTGAATTCGTCTTGGCCGCGCTCCAGAGAAATGTGTGGAATGTCACTCGGGCAGCGCAGGAAGTGGGAATTGCATTGCCCGACCGAATTTTCAGGCTCTCATGCGCAAGCATGGAATTCGTTCCAGTGGGGAAACCTAACACCCCCTTGTATTCTCACTCGGACTGCTAGACATTAGATCCCAACGCACTGCTGGCGTCGTCTGCGATTATGCGCGCTCAGAGGCACAGTCCTCCTCCGGAAAGGGGTGCATAAGCTTCTTGATCGAGTGCATATCAAAATTATGCATCCCTGACAATGTGACCCATGATCAGGCTTTGCCTCATTTGCGCCCAATCACCCCGATGCTACAACTCCCCAAGTGCATGTTATTTGTATACACTTTGGGGCAACCGATCACGCCCGGCCTGACTGTATATGGATATATGTACTGTTTTATCAAATACTTACAAATAATGTCGTCATGATCAACGAACTGGCACGGCTCTTGCTTTATATAGGATGGAATTATGTTAGAGACTACGAGACAACATCAGTGAAGAACGGAGGTCATTATGGAACAGACTAATTCTCTTGATAATCAAACTCGCGTATTGGTTGTAGATGATGAACCTGCAGTCTGCAGAAGCGTAACCAAGGTCCTTGAGCGAAAGGGCTACAAGGTCGCAGAGGCGCTTTGCGCATCATCTGCATTGGACCTGCTGGAAA